>NZ_SSDK01000036.1:0-252517 GCF_004794435.1 Microbacterium sp. K27 | reverse complement strand
TGTGGTTCCAGAAGCCGTTGCAGTCGACGTCGCCGGCATAGCTGGTGAGCGGGGCGAAGCGCGTGATGCCGGAGGAGCGCCAGCCGACGTACTCCAGGCCCAACCATTCGGCGGGATCTGTGGCGGAGGTGTGGTCGTCGAGGACCACGTAGCCGGTCTCGGACAGCGCCTCGGACGTGATGAAGCCCATGATGAATACCTTCCCGTCATCGCTGCCCCCACAGGCGGCGGGTTCTTAGGCCATCCTAACTCGAATGCCCATCGCAGCGTGGGGGTCTCGCCGGGGAAAAGGCCCGACGGGAGCGTCGATATCCTGAGGGGTATGACTCAGCCGCAGGGTGCCCTCCTCGTGGGCAGCGTGAATTACGACGATGCCGAGACCACGATCCGCACCGCTGCGGAACTGCTCGGCACCCGGCTCCGTCGCATTCCGGACGGCGAGGTCGGCAAACGGTTCCACTGGATCATGTTCCAGCCCGACGTGATCGGTGAGGCCGAGGGCATCGAGCGCACAGGCGACGAACCCATCCCGTTCCCCGCCGGCATCGACGCCCGCGGCCTGCGCATCGCCGAGGGAGTGGATGCTGCGAGCATCGAGATGCCGCCGCTGGGGTACGCCGCCGCCGCGATCGAGTCGTATGCGGTGTTCGAGCGGCTGCGGGCCGAGGGCACGGTGCCCGGCGGCGTGCGGTTCCAGGTGTCGCTGCCGACGCCGCTCGCCGTGATCTCCTCCTTCTTCCACGGCGATGACCGCGCCGCGATCGAGCCCGTCTACACCGCCGCGATCCTGCGCGAGCTCGACGAGATCCTCGAGGCCATCCCGCACGAGGACCTCGCGGTGCAGTGGGACGTCGCGAGCGAGATGGGCATCATCGAGCGCGCCGCGGGCTACGGAGCGGTCATGGAGGCGTGGTGGCCCGGCGACCCGTTCGACGGTCTGGTCTCGCGCCTGGCCGCACTGGTCGACGCGGTGCCCGCCGACGTCGAGGTGGGTGTGCACCTCTGCTACGGCGACGCGGGGGAGAAGCACTTCTTCGAGCCGCGCGACGCCGCGAACCTGGTCCGGTACGCGAACGCCGTGGTGGCGGCATCCGCCCGTCCGCTCACGTGGCTGCACCTGCCGGTGCCGATCGACCACGACGACGAGGCCTACTTCGCCCCGCTCACAGGCCTCGCCCCGGTCGGCGAGCTCTACCTGGGCCTCGTGCACCGCGAGGACGGGGTGGAGGGCGCCGCCCGTCGCGTCGCCGCCGCGACTCCGTTCGCCACCGAGTTCGGGGTCGCGACCGAGTGCGGCATCGGGCGCGCGCCCGCGGGATCGACCGAGGGCATCCTGCGCACGCACGCCGAGGTCGCCGCCGCCTGGTGACATGCGGGGCGGTGTGCGGGTCTCGATTCGCGTGCGGGCCCCGCGTCGCGTAAGCTATTCCGCGGTGACGTGTCCGAGCGGCCGAAGGTGCAACTCTCGAAAAGTTGTGTAGGGTAACCCCCTACCGTGGGTTCAAATCCCACCGTCACCGCCATGGAAGCCCCCTCCGAGTGAGGGGGCTTTTCCGTGTCATCACGGGGCTCTCCCGAGAGCGAGCGCTCTTGCCTGGAAGTTCGATGGCGCCGCACGCTCACATGTGGCTGACCTCAGGCCGCGACGTACTCCTGGCGGACTCGTCCCTCAGTCGCCATCTCTATGTACCCGAAATCCTGGTCCGAGTTCAGGATCACTGCGTCGTTGGCGACCGCGTATGCGGCGATGAGGCAGTCGAAGGCTGCGGCTGCTCTCATGAGCCCTGTGTCCCACAGCGCGTGCTGAAGGTCGAGGGCGTCACGCTCGTCGGGGTGTTCCCACGCGGGGAGCAGCCCCTCCATGTCCGCACGCAACTCTGCGTACTCCTTCGCATTGCGCGCGGAGTGGCAGTACTCGAGGACCTGCGGCGGGCACGTGATGATCAGGTGATTCGGCGACAGGGCCCGGAGCCTGTCGCCGATCGCCGTGCTCCTGCCTGCCTTCTGCCAGATGCTGTTGTCGACGAGGTAAGTGGTCACCGAACGGTGCTCTTCTCCCGGGGAGCGCTCTTGTCGGGATCCGGACCCGTGTCCGGAGCGATCGTCGGCGCGTCGATCTGGTCAGTGTCGAAGTGGCGAGCGATGATGCGCTCCACGGCGGCGGGCTGGCGGCGCACCGCGATGAGCGTGCGCAGCGCGAGATCCACCGTCTCGCGGTTGGAGGTCGTGCCGGCAAGCTTCTTGGCCTGCTGAAGCTCGTCGGGGTCGATGTCAATCGATGTGACGGCCATGGCTCCTCCTTCGCGGAAGCTCTGTATAAGCCATTGTATAAGAATCTTTGGCGGGGGGCACGATCTCTCGGTGCCCTGTGGAGCGGAGCTCCTCTCCCCCCGGAGGCGTACCCCTCAGCCGAGCAACTCCACCCCGAACTCGGAGACCACCGTGCGCAGTTCGGCGAGGTAGCGCTGTGCCTGCTCGGTGAGGGGGATCGCCGCATGCCCGATCCAGCCGATCTCGATGTTCTCGTCGACGTCGAGCGGGATGGCGACGATCTCGGGGTCGAGGTCGTCGCTGATGATGCCCGTCGAGATGGTGTAGCCGTCGAGGCCGATCATCAGGTTGAAGATGGTCGCGCGGTCGGAGACGCGGATGTCCTGGGGGCTGGAGAGGGTGGAGAGGATCTCCTCGGCGAAGTAGAAGGAGTTGTTCGCACCCTGGTCGAAGGTGAGCCTCGGCACGTCGGCGAGATCGTCGAGGGTCACGCGATCTCGGGTGGCAAGGGGGTTCTTGCGGGAGATGAAGATGTGCGGCTGTGCGACGAAGAGCGGGTGGAAGGCGAGCCCGGAATCGCGGAGCAGCTTGTCGATCACGTTGCGGTTGAAGTCGTTCCGGTAGAGGATCCCCAGCTCGCTGCGGAGCGTGCGGACGTCTTCGATGATGTCCCACGTCCGCGTCTCCCGCAGCGAGAACTCGTACTCGGCAGCCGAGGTCGCCTTCACCATCCGCACCAACGCGTCGACAGCGAACGAGTAGTGCTGGGTCGACACTCCGAGCAGGCGTCGCGACGGCGGACGACCGAGGTAGCGCTGTTCGAGGAGCGCGACCTGCTCGACGACCTGCCGGGCGTACCCGAGGAACTCCACACCGTCGGTCGTGAGCGTCACGCCGCGGGCGGAGCGGAGGAGGAGCACGCGCCCCACCCTGCTCTCCAGATCCTTCATCGCCGCCGACATGGTGGGCTGGGCGACGTAGAGCAGGTCGGCGGCGGCGCTGATCGATCCCTCCGCAGCGACCTCGATGTAGTAGGTGAGCTGTTGCAGGGTGATGCCGCTCGATCGCTTGGCCATAGATTCAGCCTATGTCACGGCATAGTTCGCGCACATTACCCGATGGGCGCCCGCACTCGTCATCATGGAGAAACCCCCGATCGAGGCCGAGCCCGGCCGATCATCCCACCGATTGGCCGCTCATGGCATCCGAATTCACGTTCCGCATCACGACGACCCGTTTCGACGAGGACTACTCGCCCTCCGAGGACTCCCGCATCACCACGAACTTCGCCAATCTGGCGCGCGGCGAGCACCGTCAGCAGAACCTCCGCAACGCACTGACGATGATCGACCGGCGGTTCAACGATCTGGCGCACTGGGACAACCCGAGCCGTGACCGCTACACCCTCGAACTCGAGATCGTCTCGGTCGCGATCCAGTTCGCCACGGAGGGGGAGGATCGGGAGTTCCCTCTTCTCGAGGTGCTGGAGGTGACCATCGTCGACCGGTTGACGGGCACGCGCACCCAGGGGATCGTGGGCAACAACTTCTCGTCGTACATCCGCGACTTCGACTTCAGTGTGCGGTTGCCGGCGGCCAGCGAGGCCGCGGGTGGTTTCGCCGTCCCCGACGACTTCGGCGACCTGCACGGCAAGCTCTTCCAGCACTTCCTCGATTCCGAGGCCTACCGGGAGCGCTTCTCGCTGTCGCCCGTCATCTGCATCAGCGTCTCGACGAGCAAGACGTACCGCCGCACCGAGAACCACCACCCCATCCTCGGTGTCGAGTACGAGCAGAAGGACGGCTCGCTGACCGACGAGTACTTCGGCAAGATGGGCCTCTCGGTCCGGTACTTCATGCCGCGAGGCAGCGTGGCCCCGCTGGCCTTCTACTTCCGCGGGGACCTGCTGAGCGACTACACCAACCTCCAGCTCATCGGCACGATCAGCACGATGGAGACGTTCCAGAAGATCTACCGTCCGGAGATCTACAACGCGAACTCCGAGGCCGCGAGCATCTACCGGCCGACTCTGGAACAGCAGGACTACTCCGTGACCAAGATCGCCTACGACCGGGAGGAGCGCAGCCGGCTCGCGGCCGAGCAGGGGCAGTACGCCGATGCGCACCTCATGACCCCGCACGGTGAGCTGCTCGAGCAGTGGGCCGCCGGCACCTCCGCCGCATCCCTGGTGGCCGTCGGATGACGAACCAGAGATCGCCGATCGTGCGCGAGCTGCTCCCCACCTCGATCGTCGGCAGTCTGCCGAAGCCCTCCTGGCTGGCCGAGCCGGAGACGCTCTGGTCTCCGTGGAAACTGCAGGGCGACGCCTTGATCGAGGGTACGCAGGATGCTCTGCGCATCGCCGTCCAAGAGCAGCGCGAGGCCGGCATCGACATCATCAGCGACGGGGAGCAGACCCGACAGCACTTCGTCACCACGTTCATCGAGCACCTCTCCGGCGTCGACTTCGACCAGCGCGAGACCGTGCGGATCCGCGACCGGTATGACGCCAGCGTGCCGACGGTGGTCGGGGCCGTGAGCCGCGAGAAGTCCGTGTTCGTGGAGGATGCGAAGTTCCTGCGTCAGCAGACCGATCAGCCGATCAAGTGGGCGCTGCCCGGCCCGATGACGATGATCGACACTCTCTACGATCGTCACTACAAGAGCCGAGAGAAGCTGGCGTGGGAGTTCGCGACCATCCTCAACCAGGAGGCGAAGGAGCTCGAAGCAGCCGGGGTCGACATCATCCAGTTCGACGAGCCGGCATTCAACGTCTTCTTCGACGATGTGCAGGACTGGGGCGTGGCGGTGCTCGAGCGAGCGGCGGAAGGACTGCGCGCGGAGACCGTGGTGCACATCTGCTACGGATACGGGATCAAGGCGAACACCGACTGGAAGGCGACCCTCGGCGCGGAATGGCGGCAGTACGAGAAGTCCTTCCCGCTTCTGCAGCGCTCGATCATCGACACCGTCTCACTGGAGAGCCACCACTCGCACGTTCCTCTGGACCTCATCGAGCTCATTCGAGGAAAGAACGTCATGCTCGGGGCCATCGACGTGGCCAGCCCGACCATCGAGACCCCGGACGAGGTCGCCGACACCCTCCGCAACGCCCTCCGATTCGTCGACGCCGACAAGCTCATCCCGAGCACGAACTGCGGCATGGCTCCGGTGTCGCGTGACGTCGCGCGTGGCAAGCTCCGAGCACTCAGCGCGGGAGCCGCCATCCTTCGCGACGAGCTCGTGCCCGCAAGGGTCTGAGGCTCCGGCGAGGAGGCGGCTCCGGCCCGATCGGTCACCCCCCGGACGGGTTCTCGAGCGGCTTCCCGTTCTCGTCGGTCGTCTCCGCCTCGAGCACCTCTTCGGTGTCGGGACCGTCGTCGGGAGCGCCGCCCGATGCGGTGTCAGCTTCTTCGTCGGGGCCCGGTGTGCCCTGCGTGTTCTTCGGGTCGCTCATATCCGTCTCCTTCGTTCGGTCGTGAAGCTACTCCTGACGGAGGGGGAGCGTCAGGGGGTTGACCGCGGCGATGAATCGCTCTCGGATCGGTGAATCGTGATGGCGGACTCACCGTGTGAGTGCGGTCGAGTTCCGGGATGAGGCGCGGTTGAACGCGTAGGGACGTCCACGAGCCCGTGGCACCGACGAGCGGGCGGTAAGCGTCGCCCCGTCAGAAGCTCGACGCGACCGCTTCTTCGTGGATGATGTCGACGCCGCGACGGTAGCTCGTGACCTCGAACTCCGGGAATCGCGCGACGAACTTCGATGAGTCGAACCTGTTGTCGTGCTCGTACCGCGGCAGGAGCTCTCTGATCTCACGCGCCTGGCGAGACGCGAGACCGGCCGCGCTCAGCGCCCACTTCGGGACGACGGTGTACCCGGACCCGGCTGGTCGACCGAAGGCGGACTCTGCCATGGCGACGAACTGCCGATAGGTGGGACGGTCGGAGTCTGTGGGGAGGTGCCACGTCTGGTGAAAGGTATCGGCGGCGTTGCCCAGCGTCGCGAGGGCACGACTCGCGTCCGGCGTCCAGATCAGAGTGCGCTGCCGGTCGTCGCGCACCGGTACGAGCGGACGTTTGCCGCTCTTGATCCTGTCGATGACGAGCGCGTTCGTGAAGCTCTGCGTTCGCCCGGGGCCGTAGAACTCCGGCGCGCGGGCGATCAGCACGGGGATGTCGCCGCGCGCCATCTCGTCGAGCACCATCGACGCCATCGCCGCACGCACCCTGCCCTTCGGGCCGACCGGTTCGAAGGGCGTGTCCTCGGTCTGCAGCCGGTCATCCTGCGGGTACATGTAGGTGTTGTCGAAGTAGGCGAAACTCGCGCCGGCGGCGCGGGCCGCGTCGAGGGCGTTCCTCACCATCGTCGGGAACTGCCGTTCCCACAGCTCGGTGTCTGCGGGCAGGCCGGCGGTGAAGTAGACGACGTCGCTGCCGTCGACCGCGGCGGCGGTCTGTACGGCGTCGAGAAGATCCGCTCGTACGAGGGTGTCGGTGGAGTTGACCTTGCGGGGGTTGCGGCTGACGAGTCTGAGGTCGGACGTGTGGTTCCGGTTCAGCTCGCGTGCGAGTTCCACGGCGATCTGTCCGTTCGCGCCCAGTATGGTCTGCATTCCTCGACTCGACTTTCGATTGCGGCGTTTCGATTGCGATATCCGACACGGTATGTTTACACTGCTTACATGATCGTACGAGGGGATGTTATCGGTGTCAACTTCTGAGAAGACCTACCATCACGGCGATCTCCGTGCAGCTCTTCTGGATGCGGCGATACAGGCTCTCGAGGCCGGGGAGCCGTTTTCGCTTCGCGCCGTCGCGCGTCGGGCGGGGGTCTCGCCGGCCGCCCCGTATCGGCACTTCGCCGACCGGGAGGCCTTGGACTCCGCCGTCGCGGTCGAAGGTTTCAAGGACCTGCAGGCCGACCTCGCCTCCGCTCTGGACCGAGTCCCCGCCGCCTCGCCGGCGCCCGCCGTCATCACGCAGCTCGGAATCGCCTATGTGACCTTCGCCTTGCGTCGTCCCGCGGTCTTCCGGCTGATGTTCGGCAACGAATGCGACGAATCCGACAGCGACCGTGTGCGGGCGTCCCATGGGTTGCACGCCGTGTTGAATGACGTGATCGAAGCGCTGTTCCCCGGGGCTGACGCACCGAGCCTGTCCACGGCTCTGTGGAGCATGGCCCACGGCCTCGCCTTCCTGCACCTCGACGGCAAGTTCCGTCCCGAACCCGCCGAAGCGGTGGCTGAGCGGGTGCGGTCGTCCGTTGCCGCGATCTTCGCGATCGCCACCCGTGCGGCACCGCCATCGGCGGTCGATTCGATCCCCGGGAGACTCGCATGACCAGACGCATCCTGCACGTCGTCACCAACGTCGGACACTACGACGACCCCGACCACCCCACCGGGCTCTGGTTGTCGGAACTCACCCATGCATGGGAGGTTTTCGAGGAGCGAGGTTTCGAGCAGCGGATCGTCAGTCCGGCTGGCGGGCCCTCGCCGCTGGAGCCCCGGTCGCTGAAGTTCCCCAACTACGACAAGACCGCGAAGGCATGGCGTGCCGACCCCGCACGCATGGCGTTGCTGGCGACCACTCTGCGGCCCGACCACGTCGATTCCGCCGACTACGACGCGATCTTCTTCACCGGGGGTCACGCGGTGATGTACGACTTCCCGGAGAGTGAAGGCCTGCAGCGGATCACACGGGAGATCTGGGAGCGGGGAGGGATCGTGTCCTCGGTCTGCCATGGCTACTGCGGTCTGCTCAACACGCGACTCTCGGACGGCTCTCTCCTTGTCGACGGTCGCAAGGTCACCGGCTTCGCCTGGCAAGAGGAGGTGCTGGCCCGTGTGGACAAGCTCGTGCCGTACAACGCGGAGGAGGAGATGAAGAAGCGCGGCGCCCTGTACGAGAAGGCGCTGCTGCCGTTCGTCTCCTATGCCGTCGTCGATGGGAATCTCGTCACGGGCCAGAACCCCGGCTCCGCGAAGGAGACGGCAGAGAAGGTCGCCGCACTGCTCTGAACGCGTCGGCGAGCGAGAGGGCGGCGAGAGGGAAGACCGTACCCACGTCTCGCTAGTGTGACGGCATGACCGACGAAAACGGTCCCGCAGTGATCGCCGATCTCTGCCGCCTCCCGAATCCCGAAGCGATCGATCGCACGACCTTCGTCGAGCTCGGCGGCGTCGAGCAGTTCGTCTCGATTCGAGGGCGCGATACCCGCAACCCTGTGCTCATCGTCTGCCATGGCGGCCCGGCCCTCCCTTCGCTGCCGTCATCGTGGATCTGGCAACGCGCGGTCGAGGACTACTTCACCGTCGTGAACTACGACCAGCGCGCCAGTGGGAGGTCTGCGGCGGGGGCGCACGACGGGATGGATCTGAGCGTCGAGCGGTACGTCGAAGACCTCGAGGAACTGATCGCCTGGCTCCGGCATGAACTCGGGGTGAGCACGGTCGGCGTGCTCGGGCACAGCTGGGGAACGATCATCGGCCTCACCCTGGCGGAGCGGCGGCCGGACCTGCTCTGGGCCTACATCGGGGTCGGGCAGGTGATCTCCGGTCCGGAGAACGAGGCCGAGAGCTTCGGTTTCGCGATGCGCAGCGCACTCACGGACGGGAATGAGCAGGCCATCGCCGAACTGCAGTCGCTCGGCGAGTATCCCGGCACGCAGCCTCTCACGATCGAGCGCATCGTGACGTGCCGGAGATGGGCGCAGCACTACGGCGGACTCTCCGCCTACCGCTCGGACTTCGCCTACTTCACGGACGCGGCCGGGCTGTCGCCGTATTACACGGCTGATGAGCGGGCATTGGTCGGCGTCGGACAACAGGTGACCATGCCCCACGTGCTTCCGGCGCTGCTGTCCTTCGACGCTCGTGCGAAGACCTCGTTCGCGGTGCCGATGCTGCAGTTCCTCGGACGCCATGACTGGACAACGCCGACGGCTCCGGTGGAGCGCTGGATCGACGAGGTGTCGGCGCCGTCGGTGGACGTCGTCTGGTTCGAGAACTCCGCACACCTGTGCATGTTCGAGGAGCCGGGGAAGTTCGTCGTGAGCCTCGTGGATCTGGCACTGCCCCATGCGCCTTCCGCCTGAACGGGCGGCGGGGTTCACGCGTGACGTCGACTCACAGGTCGGGCGTCTGCACCTCGGGGCTGTCGATGCCGTCGAACGTCGGAAGCAGGTAGCGCTCCGCGTCCTCCCGGCTCATCGGGTGCAGCGACGGGATCAGAGCGGCGATGTCCTCCGCGGTCGCAGCGTTCGATCCGCCGACACGTTCGGCGTCGTACCCGCCGAACGCCATGATCCACATCGTGGTGCCGGTGCCCGCGTCGTAGCTGTAGACGGCAGTACCGTCTGACCGCGACCACTGGTCGCCTGTGCGCACGCACCACGACGGCAGCTGGTCGGGACCCCGATCCCACTCCCGTCCGGGTCCGCCGATGAAGTTGCACGGCGCGAGGGGGTCGGGTTCGACCGCGTTCCACTGGATGATGATGCGTGCGACGGAGCCGGTGTCACTGCGCACCCAGGTGGCGGCATCCGTCCCGGTCGCTCTGACTTCGACGTTCGACCACCCGGCGAGGTCGGTCACGAGCGGGAACTTCCCCGACCTCATCCAGCTCGCCTTCACCTCGGCCGAACGGTCGGCCTCGGCATTCGCGCGATCGACGGCCGCGGTCTCGGTCGGTGTCGGGACGAGGGCCAGCACGGCCACCAGCGCCGCGGCGGACACCGCGCCCGCGACCCGCAGCGGCATCGGCCCGAGGAAGATTCCCAACGTGAGAGCCGCGAGAGCACACACCGCGACATGCAGCAGGGCATCGGTCTGAAGAGCCAGGGGACCGAGGATGCCGTGCACGAGGCCGAACGCCCCCGCGCACGTGAGCACCCCGGCAGCGACCACTCCGCCGAGGATCGCCGGCCGTCCCGTGAACGCCGTGCTCAGGAGCGCGATACCGCCTGCGAGCACGGCGAACGCGACGAGGATCGCCGCTATCAGGACGAACGGCAGACCGCCGAAGAGCGCGACGACCGTTGCGTAGGACACCGCGTAGTCGATCAGAAGCATGAGCGGGATCGTCAGTCCGATCACCGCCAGCGAACGTCCGGCCGTGGTCCGCGGAGCAGACCGGGCTTCGACGACCGCGCTGTCGCTGGGACTCACCATGCGTCGAGGCTACGACATCCGACATGGGCCCGCGGGGGATGGCTGATAATCTGCGGCGCATGCGGTTTTCCGACGACGGGCGCACCCACGACGAGGAGGTGGGGGTGGACACCGCGTCGATCAAGGAGCGGGTCTATGCCACGTTCACGGGGCTCGCCATCGTGCTCGTCCAGAACTCGAACGTCGCCCACACCGACGCCGGTCGCGCGACCATCACGCTCCTCGTCGGAATCGTCGCGATCGCCATCGCCGGATTCGTCGCGGAGCTGCTGGCGCACCTGGCCGTGCATGCGACCTTCCCTGACCGCCGGGAGTTCGGCCGACTCCTTCGTCTGACCGGGACGGCGATGGCTTCGGCGGCGGTGCCTCTCCTCGTCCTTCTCCTCGCTGTACTGGGGTGGATCGATCTGGGAACCGCTCTCACGATCGCATCGATCACCTACGTCGCGATCCTCGGACTGATCGGCTACGTGGCCGTACGCCGGACCGACGCTCCATGGTGGAAACAGGCCATCGCGCTCGGAATCCTCGTTGCGCTCGGCAGCGTTGTCGTTCTGATCCAACAGCTTGCGCACGGACACTGAGAGGCGACTGCCTGGTGGTGGCCGTCCGGCCTCGATCACGCGTCGACATCGGGCTCGGAGACGCGCAGAGGCGCGTATTCTCGGAGCATGGGAACTCTCGAGTACAACAGTTCACGGCCTCCGATCGTGATCGACGATGCGACGTTGGCGCACCTGAAGATCGTGATCGGCACCAAGCTCCGTCGACACGAGAGCTTCATGATGACGTGGCTGCCGGAGGAGAAGAACCCTGCCGGTCGGCTCACCATCTGGATGCACCCCGCGATTCCGCTGGCGCTCGCCTTCGACGGCTCCAAGATGCCCGAGATCGACACCAAGCGCATCGAGCGGATGATGGAGAACCTCAACGCCCGCGGAGAACTCGTCCTCGATCAGCTCGGCTAAAAGTGATCGGCGAACAGTCGGAGATCGTTCCCGTCCCCGCCGTCCGCCATTCACTTCTCCGAGCCCGGCACCCATTTCTCCGAGCCCGAAGCCCGCGTCACCGTCCCCGGAGCGGGAGCATGCAACGGCGCTCCACTCCGGTCAGTCGCGTCGAGCATCCTCGGCGTGAACACCCTCGGAGCCACCGCCCGTGGGCGGCACCGTGGGAGGGGTGCCCTTGCCCTTCTCCGCACCGAGGTTGTCGTTCTCGTCATCCTCCTCGTCGGTCTCGGGGCCGTCGTCGGTCGAGGGCATGTCGGGATCGATGCCTTGGGCTTCGACTGCGGGTGTGTCGTCCGTGTGGTCCTGCGGGTCTGACATCATGTTCTCCGTTCACCGAGGTGGATTGATCGCCCAGTCTTGCCCCCTGTGAGGCGTGCACGTCTGCCCGTTGACAGGCGTGCGCGAGCGAGCGGAGAATCCCGCCTGCGTGAGCGTGATCGCCCGGTCAGGCGGTCGCGAGGGGCGGATGATGCGGGATCGGGATCGGTCGGCCGGCGCGGCGCGGCGCATGGAACCGCTGGACGTCTTCCCACACGTCGGCGGCAGTCATGTACGAACTCGCGAGCGGGAGGTCTCGCAGCCAGACGACCTCCACCTCCGCGGCATCGACCTCATAGATGCACGCGACCGTGCGTCGCGAGTCATTCTGGGCATAGCGGTGATCGAGGATCAGCCACTCGGTATCGGTGATCTTCCTCAGCTCGAATCGGGGATCGGGCATTGTGAACAACTCAACACTCCCATCGGTGGACCGGTATCGGCTGCCGAGGAGCGCACCACCCCGCGCGGCGCGGTGCATGCGTCCGCGCGGTCTACGGGCGCTCTTCAGCCCGCCAGAATTCACTGGAATTGTAATCCGAACCGATATATTGCTCAACCCGCGGTGCTCACGGTGCTCGCGGTTCACCGAGTGCACGGCTTGCGCGCGAGTGCACGGTCTGTCGACGCGAACACCCCGTGCACTCGGCGAGATCCCGTGCACTCGACGAGCAGGTAACACCGTGGGCGCCGATCAGCGGCGGACGCGGGCCCGCGTCTTCGCCACGCTCGCGAGCGTGGCACGCACCGGGGTGCCGAGATAGAGGCCGAGCGAGGCGCCGGAGGCCAGGCCGATGCCGATGACCGCCGCATCGATGAGCGATCCCCCCGCGAGCAGCATGCCCGTGGAGGTGCCAGCCGCGTGGACCATCTCGAGCAGCCCCTGGAACACCGCGACTCCCGGGACGAGCGGCACGATCGCGGCGGTGGTCACCGCGACCGAGGGCACGTGCAGGTTGCGTGCGATCAGCATCCCGAGGAAGCTCGCCAGCAGGGCACCGACCGCGCTCGCCGCCGCGGGGTGCAGGTTCAGCGCCACCGATGTCGAGTAGCCGGCGAGGGTGACAGCGCTGAGCAGCGCGCTGACGAGGATGATCCGGATGCCGGCACCGTTGAACACGGCTACGGCGACCGCGATGATGATCGCTCCGGCGAACTGGTTCACGAGCGGTCCGAACGGCGCGGGGTCGTCGGGGAGGTCCATGGTGAAGCCCAGGACGCCGCCGAGTTCCAGGCCGACGAGGATGCCGATCACCACGCCGAGGGTCTGCATGGTGAGATCGAGGATGCGTCCGCCGGCCGTGAGGGCGAAGCCGTCGATCGCGTCCTGCGCGGCGCCGACCACGGTCAGGCCGGCGAGCATCAGCACGATGCCGGAGGCGACGATGATCGACGGGCGGATGCCGACGAACGGTTCGATCCCGGCGGTACCGAGCGCGGAGACCACGACAGCCACGACCGTGGTCACGAATCCTCCGGCGATCTGGCTGAAGAACAGCGGCACCCGGAGTCGCGCGAGCCCCGCCTGTGTCAGTGCCGCGCACAGCGCCGCGACGAACGTGAGACCGACGATGATCGGGGCGGCGCCGAGCATGATGCTGACGCCGACGGCGAGCAGGGCGCGCGCGACGATCACGACCGGCTGCTGGTACCGGAACGGCACCCGTCGGATGGCGCGGAACGTGGTGCGCGCGGATTCGAGGTCGAGGCCGCCGTCGATGTCGGCGACCAGGGCCTGCACGCGCTGCAGCTTCGCGTGATCGGGAGCGGTGACACGCACGACGCGCACGAGGGTCTCGGGCCAGACCTCGCCGCTCAGATGGAACGACACCGTGATCGAGTTGTAGGTGACGTCGACCTGCACGCCCCGCATCCCGTAGGCATCGCACACGCGGGTGATCGCGAGCGTGACCTCGTGTGCTGAGGCGCCGACGGCGAACATCGATTCGCCGATGCGGGTCGCGAGATCGAGCACCCGGGGGACCGTGCGCTCGTCGATGACGGGCATCGCCTCGGTGTGCGCGACGGCCGAGGGATCGGTGTGCAGCAGACGGCGCACGGAGGAGAGCAGCGGCCGGCGGGATCTCGCGGACATATGCTCCATTCTCCCGCCCGGGCGCGTGATCGGGGGAAGGCTGTCCGGTCGTGGGCGCACTCGCTCGCGGTTAGCGCGTCGGACGTGGTCCGCACAACCCCCTTGGGGCCTGCCCCGCGTGATGGCACCGTCGGAGACATGAAACTCGTATCGTACGCAGGCCAACAGGTGGTCACGACGGACGACGTCGCCGAGGCGCTCGTCGCTCTCGCCGCCGCCCTCGCGAGTGAAGGGGAGTCGGCGGCTCTGCGGCTTCCCATCGTGGTGGAGGGGAAGAAGGACTCCGCTGACCTGATCGTCGGCGTCGGCAATGATCTGCTCGTCGGTCCGCAGACCTCCGACGGCGATGACCCCGACTTCTCCGAAGACGCCGCCCAGATCCGCATGCACCCCCTGTTCCCGCAGCGGACCCCCGGCGACGACGAGGACGACGGCGGATTCGGGATTCCCGCGGTCGACATCGACATCGAGCACGGTACCCGCGCTTAGCGCACCCGCGGGGCCGCTGTAAAGGGGAGCGCGGTGAGCGCGCCGCACGCATATTCTGCTGGGGTGCCGCACTCTGCCCCACCTGATCATGACGTCCTCTGGGCGTGCGTCGAGGAGGGCTTCCACGTCGGGAGCCGCCGCGGCGACTTCCTCGGATATGTCGACAGGCAGGCGGGCGGCGCGTATCGCGCGTTCGACGCCCGGTCCCGTATGCTCGGCGACTTCGCGACGCTGGCAGCAGCCACGAACGCGGTGGAGCAGCTGACGGGGGAGCCCTCGCCGACGGTTCACGACGGTGAGCAGGGGGTGGCGCTGTGAACGGCGGCACGGCACCCGGGTTGATCTCCTTGGTGTACACGAGCACCGCGTCTCAGCCGCTTCGCGCGACGGCTCTCGAGCATCTGCTGACCGTGTGTCGACGTCTCAATCTTCGACGGGGCATCACCGGGATGCTCCTTCATCGGGAGGGGCGGTTCATTCAGGTGCTGGAAGGGAATCCGGACACCGTGGCGCGCGTGCTCGAGAGCATCCGAGGGGATTCCCGACACCATGATCTGCGGGTGCTCCTGGAGGAACCGATCCGCGAGCGTCGGTTCGCGGACTGGACCATGGGGTATCGGCCACTGCAGCGCCGCGCGAGTGCTCCCACCGGGTACCGGGACTCCTTCGCAGATCTGGATACGGGATCGGATGTCGGCACAGCGGTGAGAGCGTTGACCGAGCTCACGCTCTGGTTCCGTGTGCGCGCGGATGATCGGTCCTCATCGTCGGTGGAGACGGACCCGGATGAGGTCCTGGATGAGGACGGGGTGCCGCGGCACGACGACGCGATCGTCTGAGCGGTCTCGCGTCCGGGCCGGCCGGGCCGGGAACGGTACGGAACGGTCCCCTCGGCCCTGCTCCAGAGCCCCGCACTGCGCGCAGATCTCGGTGTCGCAGATCTCGGTGTCGCAGATCTCGGTCCCGGACGCAGGGTTCAGTCCTGCGCGAAGACCTCGGGGTGCGCGGCGATGAGCTCGGCCTGCTCGGTCCATGAGAGGCCCACGATGCTCAGCACCACGCGGACGACGGTCGAGTCTGCGTCGGTCGTGGTGAGCCGCAGTTCGCGCAGCGTTGCTCTGGCGGTCTCCTCGATGAGGAAGGCGAGCAGATCGGCCGGCATGTCTCCCCGGAACGCCCCCGAGTCCACTCCGACGCTGGTCAGATCGCGGATGCGGCGACGCAGCGGCGCCAGGGCGAGCACGGTATCGGCCAGATGCGCATCGTCGAGGGCGATGTTGGCCGAGGCGCGCACGGCGGAGGCCTCCCGCCACAGCCGCGTCGCCATCCGTGCCAGGGTCACCCGGGGGTCGGACTCGTCGGTCGTCTCGGCTATCGCGTTGAACCGCTGCGCACCGACCGCGATCACCTCGCGGAGCAGGCTGTCGCGGTCGGCGAAGTGTCCGTAGACGGCGCGGCGGGTGAGGCCTGCCGCCTGCGCGATGACATCGAGCGACGCCGTGGGGTTGGTCGCGAGCACCGACTGCGCCGCGCGCAGCAGGGCCTCCCGGTTGGCCAGGGCGTCGCGTCGACGCGGCGGGTTCGGTGCGGTCACTTCGGGTCCTTCGGGGGCGCGGGGATCAGGACATCAGCTTGGTCGACGCGAGCGCCTCGACCAGTTTGCGGTTGTAGGTCATCAACGGCCGCCGCAGCACGAGTCCGAGGAGCAGCGCCGGAACGATGAACAGCGCGAGTGCGCCGAGCGCCCACCAGAAGTCGGCCTGGTAGACGCCGGCGATCGCCGATCTCACCATGTTCACGGCATAGGTCGCGGGGAGGAAGGGACTGACGCTCTGGAACCAGTCCGGAAGCAGCTGCAGGGGGTACGCACCGCCCGACCCGGAGATCTGGATCACGAGCAGCAGCACGGCGAGCGCCTTGCCCGCGTTGCCGAACGCGACCACCGCCGTGTACACGATGAGCGTGAACACGGTCGAGATCGCCCACCCGGCCAGGATCAGCAGAAGCGGATGCGCGGGTTCGATCTGGACGAAGAGGATCAGGCCGAGCGTCAGCAACGTGCTCTGCGCGAGACCGACCAGACCGAAGATGCCGTAGCGGCCGAGGTACTTCTGCGTCGGCGTGAGTTCGGGGCGGTCGGGGAGCGTCTCGGCGTTCACATCGACGCGGATCGTCACCGTCATCAGAAGGGCACCGACCCACAGGGCGAGGATCATGTACAGCGGGGCCATGGCCGCACCGAACCCGGCCACGGGGAAGACCGCGGTGCGATCGAGGCGCACGGGCTCGGCGAGCGACGTGGCCAGCACACCCGGATCGGCGCCGATCAGCGCGCTGAGATCGCCGGTGTCCGCGGCCTTCGCGATCGACTGCTGCACGGTGTCGAACCTGTCGGCCAGGGCGTTCAACGATGCGGACAGCTGCGTCGTGGCCTCCTGCGCTCGCGACAGCGTCGACAGCACGGAGTCGGATGCTCCGGACAGCCCGGAGGTGATGCCGGACAGGTCGGAGCGGATCGCCGACACATCGGACCCGATCTGCGTGAGCGTGGACGACAGGGCGTTCAGCTGCGCCTTCAGCCCGTCGTCGTAGGTGCTCCGGGCGTCGGCGATCGCCTTCTTGGCCTCGGCGATCGCCGCCGTGATCTCCTGGTGCGAGCTCTGTGCCGAGTCGTTGCCGGCCGCGATCTCGGTCGCCGCAGTCTGCAGGCGCTGCTGCAGCGCCTGCTGCCGCGCGATCGCCTCGTCGAGTCGGCTGATCACGGCGTCGAAGTCGGGCTGGGCGGATTCGGGAAGGTTCGGTCCGACCTGCGTCACCAGCGTGTTCTTCACCGCGGCATACTGATCGATCTGCTGCTGCACGCGCTCCGCGAGCGTGGTGATCGCCTGCACCTGGCTGCCGCTGAGCGAGGCGGCACCTGCGTAGAGCTCGTCGATGCGCTGGCCCACCGCGTCGTAGCTGTTCGATGTGGCCGCGAGGGCGTCCGCCAGCGACTGCGCCGCCGTCTGCAGGGTCGATTTCAGCGTGCTCGCCGCATCCACTCCGCTGCCGAGAGCGCCCGAGGTGTCCGAGAACGCGTCGCCGGCCTCGTCGACCAGGGCCGACGCGCTGTCCAGCAGCGGTCGGCTCGTCTCGAGCAGGGCCGTGAACGTGTCGGCCGTGCGCGCGCCCGAGCGCAGCTGAGCGCCCACGCTTCCCAGTCGAGTCTCGATGCGCGTGAGCGTCGCCTGCGTGTCTTCATCGGTGAGGTAGTCCGACATCGACGAGACGAGGCCGAGCGCCACGTCGCCGAGTGTCTCGGCGAACGTGTCGCTGATCGCGGACGACACTCCCTCCGCGCCCTGGCCGGTGATCTTCGGCGCCAGGGCGTTCTTCTTCTCGTTCGTGTAGAGCGCGATGTGCGTGCGGTCGCCGCCGTCGGCGTAGAACGTCAGCATGTCGGCGCTGAACGTCTCGGGCAGCACGATGGCGGCGTAGTACTCGCCCGCCTTGGTCCCATCGATCGCGTCGTGCTCATCGGTGATCACCCAGTCGAGCTGGTCGTTCCCGCGGAGCTGGGAGAGGACCTGCTCGCCGACGTTCACCCGGATCGGGACCAGGTCGCTCTCGTACCCGGCGTCGGTGCTGGCGACGGCGATCTTCAGGTCTTTCGTGTTCGCGAACGGGTCCCAGCTGGCGATGACGTTGAACCAGGTGAACAGGGAGGGGATGACGACCAGGCCGAACAGAACGATGCACGCCATCACGTTCTGGGTCGCGTGACGCATGTCGCGGGCCGTCAGGTGCAGGATGTCCTTCACGCGCGGTCCTCCCCTTCTGTGGGCTCGTCGTCGGCGGGCTCGTCGTCTGCGGTGGGTGCTTCTTCCTCCGGGGGGAGCGGGTCGTCTGCCGCCTCGGTGGCGGTCGCTTCCTCCGTCGGCTCGGAAGCCGCGGGGTCGGCCTCCGGTTCCGCTTCCGTGTCGCCGGTGGTCTCCGACTGTGCTTCCGGATCGAACCACTCCGTGAGCAGTGCGTCGGCCGAGGCGCCGGCGAGCGGCGCCTCGGAGGTGTCCCGGTCATCCGCCTCAGCGGGTGCGACCGGGGCGACCGGTACGTGCGGGACGGTGGCGAACGACTCATCAGCCGTGGGTGGCAGAACCGCTGCAGGGCCGGCAGGGCCGGCGAGAGCGAGCTGGCGCAGTTCGGCGTCGTCGAGAGCAGCGACCTCTGCGCCGTGCTCGAAGCTGTGCTTGATGTACTCGATGGCCACGAGGAACCCGATCACGAGCAGTATCCAGAGGGTCCACAGTCCCAGCAGCAGCGCTTTCGATCCGGGGAACGCCCAGGTGAGGACGCCGAGAACGACGAGCCCCGCGACACCCGTGAGCACTGTCGCCTTCAGCAGCGTCGGGTAGCGGCGTGTGAACGGCTCGGCCCGCCGAGCGAGGTCGTCGCGGTACTCGGCGCGGTTCGACAGCGCCCGGATGACGTCGGTGAGCCGGTATCCGCTGCCGACGACCTGCACCTTCTCGCCGATGAGGAGGTCGGTCGAGAGCACCTGCCGGTTGAAGAGCAGGGTGAAGTTCGCGAGGCGGCGACGCAGGACGAGTCCGAGGAGGAAGGCGAGGGCGACGAACACGGCGAGGGCGCCGAGGAAGCGCCAGTAGTGGCCGTCGTAGAAGCCCCCGATCGTCTCCCGCATGGCGTCGATGCCGTAGGAGAAGGGGAGGAGGGGATAGATCGCACGGAAGAATCCGGGCATCAGCTCGATCGGGTACAGGCCGGACGCACCGGGGATCTGCATGATCACCAGCAGGATGCACAGACCGCGGCCGACGTGCCCGAACGCGACGCAGAGGGCGTAGATGATGCTCACGTACGCGAGGGCGATGAGCACACCGGTGCCGACGAACGCGGCGGCGCTCACGGTCTGCACGCCGATGATGAGGTTTCCGATGCACACGATCAGCGCCTGGCCCACGGCGAGCGTCGCGAAGAGGAAGAAGCGGCCGAA
This sequence comes from Microbacterium sp. K27, assembly GCF_004794435.1. Taxonomy (NCBI): domain Bacteria; kingdom Bacillati; phylum Actinomycetota; class Actinomycetes; order Micrococcales; family Microbacteriaceae; genus Microbacterium; species Microbacterium sp. K27. The sequence goes on along the minus strand of NZ_SSDK01000036.1, from coordinate 233,170 downwards.
GTAGGCCTCGCGCACCGTGACGCCCTCGACGCCCTCCGTGTCGACCTCGACGCGGAAGATCACCATCAGCACGAAGGAGCCGATCCACAGCGAGAGGTTCGTGAAGAGCGCGGCCATCGCCGAGCCGTAGGTGTCGACCGGGAACACCAGGTGCTCGTCGACCTCGACCGGAGAGGAGATGAACTGGGCGATCTGCTCGGGTTCCAGATCGGTCAGGGTACCGAGCAGGCCCCATTCGGATGCAGCGTTGACCGCGACGACGTCGGTGCGCGACGTCTGCAGACCCTGCTCGATGCCCGCGAGGTCGTTGTCGAAGCTCTCCAGTGCCGACGAGGTGGCGACGAGTTGCGAGTCCAACCCTGCCAGCAGTTGATCGGCCTGTGCGAGGACGCCCTTCTGCGCGTCCAGCGCCCCTGAGAACGATCCGACGCTCGCCGACAGCTGCGACATGGCGCTGTTCAGTGAGGGGACGGTGCGGGTGAGGATGTCGCGCATCGCCGATGAGGCGTCGCGGGTGTCCTGCATCGCCTGGTCGACCGCGTCGGCTGTCGCCTGAACGGAGCGCACCGTGTCGGAGGCGGCGGTCTTGAGGTCCTTGAGGTCGGCGAGCAGCTGCTGGTCGGTGGCGTTGCGCTGCTGCAGCGAGGCGATGACCTCGGTCAGGCGCTGCTTCGTGTCCTCGCTGAGGTCGGTGTCGTCCAGGAGCGCCTGCAGCCGGGCGACCGCCGCCTCGTTCGCCTTCAGCACGTTCGAGACGTCGTCGATCCCGGCGTCGATGCGCACCCCCGCCTGCTCGAGGCTCTGGGTGAGACGGGTGATCGAGACGTTCGCCTTCGATGAGGCGTCGGCGAGCAGCGTCGTGCCCCGCAGGAACGCGGTGGTGGCACTGTCGCTGAACGCGATCACCTCCTTCTGCGTCTCCGCGATGATCGACTGCGTCTGGGCGAGCGACTTCTGCACATCGCCGAGCGTCTTGTCGACGTCGCCGAGCGTGTTCCGTGCGGACGAGAGCGTGCCGCGCGAGGAGGCGAGCCCGTCCTGGGTCTCGGCGAGGTTCTCGCGGGCCGAGGCGAGTGTCTGTGTCGCCTGGTCGAACGCATCGAGGGTGTTGTCCCTCGCGTTCAGCAGCCGCAGCTCGGTGGAGTCGCCGACGTCCTTGAGCGCGTTCGTCGCCGCGAGTGCCACCTGCTCCTTGAACGCGCTCGTGACCTGCTTGTCGAGTTCGGAGGCGCCGACGTCGGTGATCTTCGGCGCGATCGCCCCGGCCTTCTCGTTGACGTAGTACTGCAGCGACGGTTGCGTGAAGTCGCCGCTGGTGATGCTGAGCAGGTCTTCGCTGAATGCGGTGGGGATGACGATGGCCGCGTAGACGTCGCCCTTCTTCACGGCCTCCTGGGCCTCGTCTTCGCCCATGAAGGTCCAGCCGAGCTGGTCGTTGTCCTCGAGCTGCTCCGTCACCTGCGCGCCGATGTCGATGTGGCCGGTGAGGTCGGAGGTGGCGCCCTCGTCGAGGTCGACGACCGCCACGCGGATGTTCGCGGTGTGGGCGTAGGGGTCCCAGAACGCGTTGATGTTGAACCATGCGTACAGGGCAGGGGTGATGAGCACCCCGATGATGATGATCCACGCTTTGGGGACGCGGGAGAGTCTCTTGACGTCGCGCTTGTAGACCCGCCAGCTCTGTTTCACAGGACGAGTTTACACATTACGTGCACATCAACGTGCAAGTTAGCTGGAAGCGGGTGCATGCGTCAGTCCAGGGTCGTGACCGTCAGGGGATTCCGGACCGCGGGTCGTAGAGTCGCCTGATGAACGACATCGCACTGATCACTGGCACCTCGTCCGGAATGGGACTCCACGCCGCCGTCGAACTGGCACGACGAGGCCTGCACGTCGTCGCGACCATGCGCGACACCGGGAAGGCCGGGGCGTTGCGGGACGCTGCGGCCGAGGCGGGCGTCGAGGTCGACGTGCGCGCCCTCGACGTCGTGGATCATGCGGCCGCGGCCCGGCTGGTGGCCGAGATCGAGGCAGAGCTCGGCGGCATCCGCGTCCTGGTGAACAACGCCGGACAGGGGAACGTCGCCACCGCCGAGCAGCTGACGATGGAGCAGATCCAGGCGCAGCTCGACATCAACTACCTGGCGCCGGTCAACCTCGCCAAGCTCGTGCTGCCGGGGATGCGCGAGCGTGGCAACGGCCGCATCCTCACGGTGACGAGTGTCGGCGGGGCGGTCGGCCAGCCGTTCGCCGACGCCTACTGCGGGGCGAAGTTCGCCGTGGAGGGCTTCATGCAGTCGCTCGCGGTGGTCGCCGAGCGCTTCGGTGTCGGGATCAGCGTGATCGAGCCAGCCGCGGTCGCCAGCGCCTTCGTCGAGAACGCGATCCGGCCGGAGAGCGGTGGTCCCTACGGTTCGCTCCTGGATGCGTACATCGCGCGCAGCACCGGGGCCTTCGCGAACGCGCAGTCCGCCGAATCCGCGGGGACGGCGATCGCGGCGGCAGTCCTCTCCGACGAATACCGCTTTCGCTGGCAGAGCTCGGAGGGGGCGACGCGGTTCGTCGGCGTCTCGCTCGCCGACACCGACGGCAGCGGCGTGCTCGGCTTCACGCGATCGTGGATCGCGGCGGGCTGAGCACTCCGCCCGCACGCGCTCGTCGATCGCGCGCGGTCGCCGGTCGGGCCTCGTCTTGACCGCAGCCCGGCGCCGGCACCTCCGACCCGGCCCCGCCGGTACTTCCGAAGGACCCGCGTTGGAGCAGCGGCGATCAGCGGTCGCTCTCCAGGGCGAACGTGTTGCCATCGGGGTCTGCGAACCACACGATCCGCCCTCCGCCGGCCCTCGCCGTGATGCCCCGAGCGTCGTGGCTCAGTCCGTCGTAGCGCAGGAAATCGACGCCGTTCGCCGTGAGTACGTCGACGACCTGATCCAGGTCGTCGACGTACCAGGTCGCGACGGTCGCGTGCGAGGTGCCTGCGGTCGTCGACTGATAGACGTGCAATGCCTCGTCGCCGCCTGAGCGATAGACGCGACTGCCGCCCGAGATCCGCGCGCTCGGGCCCGACCGTGCCAGGGGGAGCCGCAGAGTGCCCTCATAGAAGGTGACGGCGCGGTCGATGTCCGACACGGCGACGGACGCGTGCAACGGGAAGTCGCTCAGGGGCCGCGGAACCGCGGTTCTCTCGGGGCGATCCGCGATGTCAACGGCTTCGGGAGCGGCGGGCCGCTCGTCGGTGCTCAAGACCGACATGAGGATCGAGTCGACCCACTCGCCGTCCCAGAACAGCGTGTCGCGTTGGCGGCCCTCGTACCGGAACCCTGCCTTTTCGTAGGAGCGCTGCGCGCGGGGGTTGAACGAGAAGACGTCGAGACTCACGCGGTGAAGCCCGATGCGGTCGAACGCGTGATCGAGAACGGCGCGGGTCGCCTCGGTGCCGAAGCCGCGCCCGAGCCGGCCGGGATTCAGCGCGATGCGGAAGTTCATCGACGCATCGTCCGGCTCCAGCTCGTTGAGGACGATCTCGCCGACGTACTCCTCGGAGCCGAGCTCGATGATCGCCCAGTCGGCGCGGTCGTCGCGGTCGGCGAGGGAATCGAGGTGTCGCACCACCGCCTCGCGGGTGAACACCTGACGCGTGCCCGTGAGCCGCATGCTCTCGTCGTCGAGCAACCCTTCCCACACGCCGTCGAGGTGGGCGACGCCCAGGGGTTCGAGGCGAAGTCGCGGGGTCGACAGCGTGGCGACGTCCGTGAGCGCCGAGACGTCGACGGCCGGCGGGTTCATGCCTACACCCCCTCGAAGACCGGACTGAGGAAGCGGCGCTCATAGCGGCGGATGCACCGCGTCCTGCGCGCGAAGTCGAACGCCTCGACGCACTCCGGGTCGGTCTTCGAGGCCGTCCGGTAGACCTCGTACTCCGCGAGGGACGGGAAGGTGAACAGGGCGAAGGCCTCGTCGCTGTCGCCTTCGCTCGGCAGGAAGTAGCCGTGGTGGGTGCCGCCGTGCTTCTCCACGAGCCGGATCCAGGTGCGCCCGTACTCGGTGAAGTCGTCCAGCTTGTCAGGGTCGATCTCGTAGCGCAGATGAACGGTGATCATGCGGATGATCTTTCCAGATCGGTCCGGATGTCGCAGAGCCCGGACACTACGCTGAGCACGTGACGAACGCGCGCGATATGGTCCACATCCCGGGCGGGACCTTCCTGATGGGGTCAGACGACTTCTATCCCGACGAGCGCCCGGCGCACCGGCGTGAGGTCGCTTCGTTCTTCATCGACCGCTACCAGGTGACGAACGCACAGTACGCCGAGTTCGTCGACGCCACCGGGTACGTCACCGTCGCCGAGCGCGAGCTCGATCCTGCCGCGTTCCCCGGCGCCGATCCCGCCGATCTCGTGCCGGGCGCGATGGTGTTCACACCGACCTCCGGGCCGACGAACCTGGGCGATTGGCGCAATTGGTGGCGCTGGCAGCCCGGCGCGTACTGGCGTCGTCCGTTCGGACCCGACTCGACGATCGACGATCGCCTGCAGCATCCGGTCGTGCATGTCGCGTTCGAAGACGCGGTCGCCTACGCCGACTGGGTGGGGATGCGGCTGCCCACCGAAGCCGAGCACGAGTACGCGGCACGCGGGGGAGTGGACGGCGCCCCCTTCGCCTGGGGCGACGAGGCCTACCCGGGCGGCATCGCCCAGGCGAACTCGTGGCTCGGACGTTTCCCCTACGACAACCAGGGCGTGGGAGGTACGGCGCCGGTCGGCTCGTACCCCCCGAACGGCTACGGCCTCTACGACATGATCGCGAACGTCTGGGAGTGGACGACCGACTTCTACACCCCTCGGCACATCCGCCTCTCCGACACCCCCGTCGACGCCGGCAAGCGCACCAACCTGCTCGCCGTCGCCAGCGCGCAGGAGGGTTTCCCCGACATCCCGCGCCGCGTGCTCAAGGGTGGGTCGCACCTCTGCTCACCGGACTACTGCCTGCGCTTCCGCCCGGCTGCGCGCTCGCCGCAGGCCGAGGACACCGGTATGTCGCACATCGGATTCCGTCTCACCCGCTCCGAGTGAGGCGCCCTGGGCGCAGCCGCGAGAAGGTGCTTGGCTTCGAGCGAGGGCGATCGCCCCGTCTCACGCGTCGAAGCAAGGAGTCGTCATGGCTGACAAGCCCAACATCCTCATCATCTGGGGCGATGACATCGGCATCAGCAACCTGAGCACGTACTCAGACGGCCTCATGGGCTATCGGACGCCGAACATCGACCGTATTGCCGACGAGGGTGTGAAATTCACCGACTACTACGGCGAGCAGAGCTGCACCGCGGGGCGCGCGGCCTTCATCACCGGCCAGAACCCGTATCGCACCGGACTCACCAAGGTCGGGATGCCGGGGGCGAAGCTGGGTCTGCAGCCCGAAGACCCCACGATCGCCGACGCGCTCAAGCACCACGGCTACGCCACCGGGCAGTTCGGCAAGAACCACCTCGGTGACCGCGACGAGCATCTGCCGACCGCGCACGGCTTCGACGAGTTCTTCGGCAACCTGTACCACCTCAATGCCGAGGAGGAGCCGGAGCACCCCGACTATCCGACCGACGAGGAATTCCCGGGCTTCAGTGAGAAGTTCCGCCCGCGGGGTGTGCTCCACTCGTGGGCGAACGAGGACGGCACCCAGCGGATCGAGGACACCGGTCCGTTGACGAAGAAGCGCATGGAGACCGTCGACGAGGAGTTCCGCGATGCGGCCGCCGACTTCATCCGCGCCCAGGCCGAGGATGATACGCCCTTCTTCGTCTGGTTCAACTCGACGCACATGCACTTCCGCACCCACACCAAGGAGGAGAGCAAGGGGCGGGCCGGGCGTTGGCAGTCCAACTATCACGACACGATGCTCGACCATGATGACGTCGTGGGGAGTCTGCTCGACCTGCTCGACGAGCTCGGGCTCGCCGAGAACACGATCGTCATGTACTCCACCGACAACGGCCCGCACATGAACAGCTGGCCGGATGCGGGTATGACCCCGTTCCGCAATGAGAAGAACTCCAACTGGGAGGGCGCGTACCGCGTGCCCGCGATGGTCCGCTGGCCCGGACACATCCCCGCCGGTACGACGCTCAACGGCATCGTGAGCCACAACGACTGGTTCGTCACGCTGTTGGCCGCCGTCGGAGACACCGATATCGCCGAGCGGTTGAAGGCGGGAACAGAGCTGCACGGCACGGACTTCACGGTGCACCTGGACGGGAACAACCAACTGGACTACATCACGGGTGCCGTCGAGCACAGCCCACGTCGACACTTCTTCTACGTCTCGGACGACGGCGACCTCACGGCGCTGCGCTTCGAGAACTGGAAGCTCGTGTTCCTCGAGCAGCGTGCCGTGGGGACGCTGCAGGTGTGGCAGGAGCCCTACATCGAGCTGCGCTTCCCGAAGCTGTTCAACCTCCGCACCGATCCATACGAGCGCGCCGACATCACATCGAACACCTATTGGGATTGGGTGCTCGACCACGTCTTCCTGTTCGTCCCGGCACAGGCGTACGTCGCGCGGATGCTGCAGACGCTCGTCGAGTTCCCGGCACGGCAGGAATCGGCGTCGTTCACGATCAACCAGGTGATGGCGAAGCTGGAGTCGACGGCCGGCAACTCCTGACGGTCCACGACAGTCCCTCAGCCCGGGGTGGCTCGGACGAGGGGGGATCGGCTGGATCAGGCGTGCGTGCCTCGATCATCCGATCGATTGATCGAGAGGCGTCGTATCTCGTCGGCCGTCCAGCCGGCAGAGTCGAAGGTATCGGGTTCCGTGACGATCCTGTCGAACATAGAGATGAGAGGACGGAGGTCCTGGTCATCGGACCCGATTCGCGCGGCCAGGTGGTTCTCCTCGCCATGGACCGGGCGCCAGTCGAGTTGCCAGCCCGCTTCGAGCGCAACGCGATTCCAGAAGATGCGCTGGGTCCGCCCATTCCCCTCGCGGAAGGGGTGGATGTAGTTGATCTTCTCGTAGTGGTAGGCGAGCCGCTCGACGAAGGAAGCGCGAGGCAGGCCGGCCAGGAAGTGATCGGCGGCGAGTTCGGAGAAGCAGATGCCGGACGCACGCTCGATGAAGCCGTAAGGGAGGAAACAGTCAGCGCCGGGAACGTTCTTGCGAACATCAACCGTGCGGAGACTCCCCGCCCAGTCATAGAGGTCTTGGAAGAGGTGCCGGTGGATTGCCTGGAGCTCCCGGAGATCGTTGGTCGGGGTGACAGGTGCATCGAGGAGCTGTAGCGCACGGGCGAAGGAGAGGTCGGCCTCAGCGGCGGCGAGCGTCTCGGCTGTTGCGGCTCCGACGAGGTTCCGGAGCACATTGCTGTGCGGAATCAGATAGGGGTCGGTGAACTCAGGAGAGTCCATACCGTGCGCGCACCCGATCCACGAGCTCATCCGAGTCGATCGTTCCTGCAACGTAGGAGTCGGCGTCAGCACGGGTCTCGGGCGTGACCTCCAGGCCCTCGATCTCTGCGCTGTGAATCGTGTCTTCGACCCGACGTGATCGAGCTTGAGCGATCGTCATGTCTGCCTCCCTCCGCCCCCTCATTCTAAGCGTCGCGTGAGACATCCGCGTGGGTGTCCGCTCAGCCGCGGGGCGGGCCCGACGACTGACGGATGATGAGCTCGTGCGCGGTCTCGATCGTCCGCGCCTCGTCGCTCGCGGGGCGGAGGATGAGGGAGACGGCGTGCTGGCCCATCTCGAACATCGGGATCCGCGCGGTGGTGAGGGCGGGGGCCACGTCCGCGGCGACGGCGATGTCGTCGAAGCCCACGACCGACATCTCGTCGGGTACCCGGATGCCGTGCTGCCGCAGCTCGCTGAGGATGCCGATCGCCATCGCGTCGTTGAGCCCGACGATGGCGGTGACGTCGCGGTCGAGGAGCTCGCGGGCGCCTTCGATGCCGCCCTCGCGGGTGAATGCCTTGGACACCACCGTCAGCTCGACGCCGGTGCCGTCCGTGCCCTCACGCAGGCCCGCGATACGGTCGGCGACCGTGTTGAGGTCGAGTGGACCGGCGACGACGCCGATCCGGCGGTGTCCCCGTTCCGCGAGGTGTCGTCCGACGGAGACTCCGGCGCGCTGGTTGTCGGGCAGTACGGCATCGACCGGCAGATGGTGGCGGCCGATGACCGCGGCACGGCCGCCGGCCAGGGTGAAGTCCAGCAGCGCCTCGGTCATCCCCTGTTCGCGATCCGGATCGGCGTATCCCGATCCGGCGATGATGATCGACCCCACGCGTTGGCGCAGCAGCGACTTCACCTGCGCGAGCTCGCTGTCGGGCGTGCGGTCGGCCTGGGCGATCTGCACCGAACGGTTCTCGAGAGCCGCGCTGCGGATCACACCGCTCGCGATGTCGGAGAAGTAGGGGTCGCCGATCTCGTGCACCACGAGGCCGATCGTCGGTACGAGCCCCCCGGCGAGGCCCCGTGCGTGCATGTTGGGTTCGTATCCCAGCTGCGTCGCGATCCCGCGTACATGCGCGGCCACCTCCGGAGAGATTCCGGAGCCGCCGGTCATGGCTCGTGACGCGCTCGCGAGCGAGACCCCGGCGGCTTCGGCCACATCGATGAGTCGTGGCGCCCCTTCACGCTTCACGAAACCTCCCCCATGGAGCAAGATCAACGCTGATTGCGCGGAAGGTTGCTCTTCGTTCTTCGGTCCCACTATAGTGGCGGAAGCGCTTACGAAAGCGCTTTCGCTACGATGACGTAGGAGACTCGGATGACTGCACCCAGATACGGTCGACGGATCGCTGCAGCGATCGGAACGCTGTCGATCGCCGCGCTCACGGTTTCGGCCTGCTCGGCGACCGGCGATGAATCCGAGGGGGGTGACTCCGACGATCCGATCGTCATCGGCATCTCGCTGCCGCTCACGGGAGACTTCTCGGAGCCGGGCAAAGGCGTCGAGCGTGGTTACGAAGCCTGGCGCGACATCGTCAATGAGAACGGCGGCCTCCTGGGTCGACAGGTCGAACTGAAGATCCTCGACGACCAGTCCAACGCCGACCGGGTCGTCTCCGACTACGAGTCGCTGATCGCGCAGGACGGGGTCGACCTCGTCTTCGGTCCGTTCTCCACACGTCTCGTCGTTCCCTCCGCCCGCGTCGCGCAGGAGTACGGGATGCTCTTCGTCGAGCCGGCCGGTGCCGCGGAGGAAGTCTTCGATCAGGGCTTCGACAACCTCTTCTACGCCGCTCCCGCCATCGCGAACGACCACTACAACAACCTCGCCGACTACCTGCTCGCGCTCCCGGAGGGCGAACGCCCGGAGACGGCAGCCGTCGCCTCGATGGACGACCCGTTCGCGCAGGGCACGGCCTACGGCCTCAGGGACAAGCTCGAGGATGCCGGCGTCGAGATCCTCGTGAACGAGGTGTACCCGCCGAACACCACCGACTTCTCCACCATCGCGGCGAAGATCGCGCAGTCGAACGCCGACATCGTGATCGGCGGCACGCAGTATCAGGACGCCGTCAACCTGATCATCGCGCTGCAGCAGCTCAACTATCAGCCGGAGCTCGCCGCATTCTCCACCGCTCCGACCAACCCCGAGTTCGCCGCCGCCATCGGCGGTGCGACCGAGGGCATCCTCGCCCCCACCGGGTACTCGCCGAAGTCGCAGTTCCCCAGCAACATCGAGTTCGTCGAGAAGTACACCGAGATGCACGGCAACCCGCCGTCGGAGGACGAGGCCAACGCCTACACGACCGGTCAGGTCGTCGCCGCTGCGGTGGAAGCCGTCGGCTGTGCCGAGCAGGGCGAGTGCCAGCAGGAGCTCATCGACTGGCTGCGCGACAACGAGGTCGAGACCGTCGTCGGTCCGCTCAGCTGGGATGAGACCGGCAAGCCCACCGGCGCCCACCTCATCCAGCAGTGGATCGACGGCGAGATCCTGATCGTCCTCCCCGAGGACGTCAAGGAAGCCGACTTCCTCTTCCCGAAGCCGACGTGGTGATCCACCCGTGAGTGGATCACTGCTGCTGCAAAGCCTGATCCTCGGCGTCCTGCTGGGAGGGCTCTACGCCCTCCTGGCGGCCGGGCTCACGCTGTACTTCGGGATCATGCGCGTCGTCATGATCGCGCACTCGGCCTTCCTCATCCTGGCCGCCTACCTCGCGTGGTGGTTCAACCGGGAGACGGGCATCGATCCGCTCGTCTCGCTCATCGTCACCGTGCCCCTGTTCTTCGTGACCGGCGTCGTGATGCAGCGGCTGCTCGTCTCGCGACTCAAGCCGTTGACTCTGACCATGATGTCGGTGCTGCTCACCTTCGCCGTCGCGCTGATCATCGAGGGAGCTCTCGGGTTCTTCTTCACGGGGACCCAGCGCCGCATCCCGCTGCCGTACGCCAGCGCGAGCCTCGACTTCTTCGGCGCACAGGTGCCGGTGGTCAAGCTCATCGCGTTCGGTCTCGCGGCCGTGGCCCTCGCGCTCCTTTTCGTGCTGCTCAAGTACACGAAGTTCGGTCAGGCGCTGCGGGCGACGATCCAGCATCCCGAGGCTGCGCGGCTCGTCGGCATCAACACCGATCGGGTCGCCGGGTACGGATTCGGACTCGGGCTCGCCACCGCGGCGATCGGCGGCACCGCGCTCTCGCTCGACGCCACGATCTACCCCTCCCTGCACTGGCACTGGATCGGACCGCTCATGGCGATCATCGTCGTGGGCGGACTCGGCAGCATCCCCGGTGCCGCCATCGCGGCTCTCATCCTCGGAGTCGCGCAGAGCCTGCTCCAGCTTCCGCTGGGGCCGACGTGGGCGCAGACGGTGTTCTACGTCGCGCTCTTCGCCACGCTCATGTTCCGTCCGCAAGGTTTCTTCGGAGGTCGTCTTGCCCAGCGTTTCTAGCAGAGAGCCGATCGCCACCGAGACGGTCGTGATCGCTCCACCCGCCCCTGTGCGTCGCCCCTCCACGAAGTGGGTGGGCATCGTCCTCCTGATCGTCGGGGCCGCGCTCGTGCTCTCCTTCCCGACCATCGCCCCGAACCCGTACATCCTCTCGGCGGGCGTCGTGATCCTCAACTACGCCGTGCTGTCGACGGGGTGGAACTTCATGGGCGGATTCACGGGCTACATCTCCCTCGGGCATGCCGCGTACTTCGGGCTCGGCGCCTACGGCACCGGACTGCTGATCAAGTTCCTCGACCTTCCCGGGTTCGTGGCCTGGATCCTCGCCGCCGTGCTCGTCGTGATCATCGCGATCCCGATCGGCATCGCCGCCCTCCGGGTGCGTGGCGCGTCGTTCGTGATCGTCTCCATCGCCTTCGTGCTGATCATGCTGCTGGTGTTCCAGAGCTGGCGTGACGTGACCGGCGGATCCGAGGGACTGAACGTGCCACGTCCGTTCGACGTGCTGCGGCCGGAGCACCACCGCATCTTCTACTATCTGTTCGCCGGGCTGCTGGCCGCAGCTCTCGTGGTGTGGTGGATCATCGACCGGTCCAAGTTCGGAACGGCGCTCAAGTCGATCCGCGAGGACGAGGACAAGGCCCAGGCGCTCGGGGTGCCGACCACGCGGTACAAGCTCATCGCCTACGTGCTCTCGGCGCTGTTCGTCGCGCTCGGCGGCGGACTCTACGCGCTGTGGTTCGGCGATCTCGACCCGATCTTCCAGTTCTCGATCCTGATCGGCTCGTACATGGTGCTGATGGCGTTGCTCGGCGGGGTGCGGAATCTCTTCGGCCCGCTGCTCGGGGCCGTCGTCGTCGGCATCGCGCTCGAGTACTTCAAGCTCGAGTTCGGCGACACCCAGTTCCACCTCATCGCCACCGGCATCCTGCTCGGCATCGTCGTGCTCTTCATGCCCGACGGCATCATCCCGGCCGTGAAGGGGCTCTTCACCCGGAAGTCCCACGCGGCGTCGATCCGTGAGGTGACGGCCGGCGAACTGCTCGAACAGAACAAGACCCGAACAGCGGATGTCCCGACGAAGGAGACCTCGTCATGAACGCCCCCACCGCACAGTCCACGACGCTCGAGAGCCTGAACACCGTCTCGATGACCAAGTCCTTCGGCGGCGTCACAGCGGTCGACGGTGCCACGGTCACGTTCCAGGAGGGCAAGGTCAACGGCCTGATCGGGCCGAACGGCTCGGGCAAGACCACCTTCTTCAACTGCGTGACCGGCATGATCAAGCCGGACTCGGGAGAGGTGCGCTTCCGGGGGCAGGCGATCACCCGCAAGTCGCCTGACCGCATCGCCCGCGCCGGGATCGGACGCAGCTTCCAGCTGTGCCGGGTGTTCCCGCGCATGACGGTGATGGAGAACCTGCTCGTCGCGGTACGCAGTCCGAGCGTCTGGCATCAGCTCCGATCGGCAGCCGACCCGGACGAGTTGGAACGGGCGCGGGGATGGCTGCGACGCGTCGGCATCGACCACCTCGAGCACGCCGAGGCGCGCAACCTCAGCTACGGCCAGCAGAAGCTGCTGGAGCTCGCGGGGGTGCTCATGGCCGAACCCGACACGATCATGCTCGACGAGCCGGCGGGAGGCGTGAACCCCGCGCTCATCGGACGCATCGCCACCCTGGTGCGCGAGCTCAACGACGAGGGCAAGACGTTCATCATCGTCGAGCACAACATGGAGATGGTCATGAGCCTGTGCGACCACGTCGTGGTGTTCGACCGCGGGCGTCAGATCGCCGAGGGAACCCCGGCGATCATCCAGCAAGACCCCCGAGTCCTGGAGGCCTACCTTGGAGTCTGAAGCGAAGAATCTGCTCGAGCTGCGCGACATCGAGGCGGGCTACGGCCGTGCGGCGCTCGTGCTGCGCGGTCTCACCGTCGAAGTGCCGCCCGGGTCGGTGGTCTGCCTCGTGGGCCCCAACGGGGCCGGCAAGTCGACCGTGCTCAAGGTGGCCAGCGGCATGCTCAAGCCCCGGTCGGGGACGATCGAGGTCGACGGCCGAGACATCACGGGGGAGGGGCCGCAGTCGATGCTGCGTCACGGGCTCGCGCACGTGCTGCAGGGACACAGCGTGTTCCGCGAGATGACGGTCGGTGAGAACGTGATGCTCGGCGCCTTCACGCTCAAGGATCAGAAGGTCATCCAGGAGCGCGTCGAGTTCGTGCAGAGCCTCTTCCCCATCGTGGGGGAGCGGTGGAAGCAGCTCGCCGGCCTGCTCTCGGGCGGCCAGCAGAAGCAGGTCGAGTTCGCACGGTCGCTCATGGTCAGCCCCAAGGTCGTGCTCCTCGACGAGCCGTCGATGGGTCTCGACCCCAAGACCACCGAGAAGGTGTTCGAGCAGATCGTGCGCATGCGCGATGCGGGCACCGCCGTGCTGCTCGTCGAGCAGAACGCCCGGCGCGCGCTGGAGACCGCCGACATCGGGTGCGTCCTCGACCTCGGCCGCGTGCACATCTCAGGTCCGGCATCCGAGCTCCTGGCCGATCCGACCCTCGCCGCGCTGTATCTCGGCGGCAAGCCCGCCGTCCCCGACGCGGGATGAAACCCGGGCGGGAGGAGGCAGCGACGGCCTCCTTCCGCCTTTCCCGTCCATCCGGCGAAAGCGCTTCCGAAGGCGCTTATGCCCCGAACTGCAGTACCGCTCGAGCCTTCTCCGCTGTAGTGCCGGCCCGGAGAGGGGCACGACCATCGGCACGACACCACACGACGACGACGTTGAGAGGTTTCTGATGCACGAACGAATCATGCGAACCGCGAGCTCGAGTTCCCGATCGGTCGCACCTCCTCCTCGATCCTTCGGCATACGACGAACGGGTGCGGTCGTCGCCGCGGCCGCCGTGGTCGGAGCGCTGCTGACCACGAGCCCTGCTGTCGCGGCGGAGCCGTTCACCGAACTCGTCGACTTCGAGGCCTACGAGCGCGTCGCACTGAACGGGCAGGACGGATGGACGTCGTCCGCGGCTCCCCGTGTGATCGCCGATCCGCTCAACGGTAACAACCAGGTCGTCGAGTCCGTCGGCGGCGGTCAGCAGTCGTATCGCGCGATCCCGGCCATCGCCGAGGGCACCACCGGCACGCTGTTCTTCCGCTTCCTGCGCACCGGCAGCGTCGACACCTCCTTCGGGGTGACCGATGTGGATGCGCCGAACGACTACGCGCACAGCCGCGCCTACGTGAACAACCAGAACGACGACGTGCTGCGCGTGCGCGACGGCGGGTCGTTCGCGCCGGCGGGCGTGTGGTCGAAGGACGCCTGGCAGTGCGTGTGGATCGTCGCCGACAACGCGGCCGACAAGGTCACCGTGTACAGCCAGGGCGGCGCATACGAGCAGCAGACCCGCCTCCCCGAGGGCGCCGAGCAGCAGTTCGGTTTCCGCCAGGCGGTGAACGGCGCGCTCGACCGATTCTTCTGGAAGAACGGCGCCACGAGCATGGGTCGCCTCCTGCTCGACGACGTGGCCGTCGACAACACGGGCGAGAACCTCGCGATCGCGACGGGCAACCCGGGCGACTGCGCACCGGGCGGCACGGCGAATGAGCCGCTGCTGAACCCGCTGCCCGACCCGGGAATGGCCGACCTCGGCATCGAGGTGACCGAGCTCGCGCAGCTGCCCGCGTCGCAGACGACGCCGGCCACGCAGGACCCGCGCCTCGTGCGCCACAACCGCATCACGCACCTCGACGAGGTGCCGGACGACTCCGGCCGGCTGATGGTGCCCGACAACAACGACATCCTCTACCTGGTCGACAAGGAATCGGGCGAATACGTCCCATACCTCAACGTCCGGAACGAGTTCATCGACAACTTCCACAACAGTGCAGGGCTCGGGACGGGCCTCGGCTCCGCGGAGTTCCACCCCGACTTCGCCGAGAACGGGCTGTTCTACACCGTCCACACCGAGGGCGGCACGGCGCTGACCGAAGACACCCCGGACTTCCCGGCCTTCGGCACCACCGCGTTCCACAGCGTGATCACCGAGTGGAAGGCCGACGACCCGTCGGCGGAGACCTTCGCCGGAACGCACCGCGAAGTCATGCGCATCCCGTTCGCGGGTCGTGTGCACACCGTGCAGCAGATCGCGTTCAACCCGACGGTGTCGGAGGGCGATGCCGATTACGGCAACCTCTACATCCTGGTCGGAGACGGCGGCAACGGTGTCGGCAACGGCAACCCGCAGGATCTGGCCACACCACAGGGCAAGATCCTGCGCGTGAGCCCGACGGGCGACGACAGCGAGAACGGCGAGTACGGCGTCCCGTCCGATAACCCGTTCGTGGACGAGGCGGATGCCCTGCCGGAGATCTACGCGGTGGGCATGCGCGACCCGCACCGCATCAGCTGGGACACCGAGGGCGACCACACCATGTATCTCGCGCACATCGGCGAGTGGCAGGTCGAGTCGATCTACGCCGTCGAACCAGGAGACAACTTCGGCTGGTCGGTGCGGGAGGGTTCCTTTCTCGCCGAGAACCGGCAGATCTTCCCGCTGCCGAAGGACGATGCCGAGAACGGCTTCACCTACCCGGTGGCCGCCTACGATCACAATCGCGACCCCGGCCAGACCGGTGATGCGGGAGTGGCCGTGAACGGCGGATTCGTCTATCGCGGTGAGATCCCCGAACTCCAGGGGCGCTACCTCTTCACCGATCTGGTGCGCGGTTGGGTGCTGTCCACGGATGCCGAGGAGATGGTGCGCAACGACGGCGACATCGACGACCTCGCCACGATCGAGGAACTGCGGGTCTTCGCCGACGGTGAGGAGACGACGTTCCAGAAGCTGGTCGGCGACACACGCGTCGACCTGCGGTTCGGCTCCGACGCCGACGGCGAGCTCTACCTCGTCTCCAAGGCGAACGGCAAGATCTGGAAGGTCACAGGGGCGCGGACGGTCGATGAGCCGACCACCCCGTTCGTCCTTCCGGCGCTCGCCCCGAACGTGGTCACGCACCATGATTTCGACCACCCGGACGCGGCGACGCCGACGATCGAGGTCGATCAGGGGCGCTCCGGCACCGATATCTCGCTGATCAACGGCGGGGTCGAGATGCGGGTCGCGGACCGCGCCTATCCCGGTGCGGGAGAGGCCCTGCAGACACAGCAGATGAGTCCGCGGACCGCGTCGAACGACGACTGGAAGGCGGGCATCTACGACGCGGACGGCGTCGATTCGCTCGGCGCGTTCGCCGACACCGACAAGGCCGCCGTCATGGGGTGGTTCAAGCCGACCGGCGATCACCCGGCCCCGAACTCGGGCACGGCGAACCCCGACGACGTGTACAACGCGATCGGTCTCGCGGGCGTGCTCACCGGTACCTCCGACGGTCACGCGGTGCGGGCGCTGCTCGAGGTCATCACGGTCGACGGCGAGCTCAAGCTCGTGGCGCTCGGGCGTCGAGTCGACGGCGCAGGTTCGTGGACGTTCGCGGCCGACCTGCCGTGGAACGAGATCCTCAAGAAGGGGCAGTGGGTTCACCTCGCGGCGACCTTCGACTTCGCGGCGGGCGAGATGAAGCTGTTCATGAACGGCGAGGAGCTCGCGGGGAAGTACACCGCGGCGAACCCGTGGGGTGGAGGAGCCACGTCCGACACCGCACCGGCCGGCATCAAGATCGGCGGCAGCTTCCCGCAGAACACGAAGGAGGCCAATCCGTTCAACGGGCGGATGGACGACATCATGCTGCTCGACACGGTGCCGACGGCCGAGCAGGTCGCGGCGCAGTATGCGCTGTACGCCGTGCCGCCGGTCGAACCGCCGACGCCGCCGACCTGCACACCGGACGGCGAGGTCATCACCGACGTGATGGAGGAGGGCGACTGGGCGCCGCGGACACCGGCCAAGTGGGACTTCCCCGGTGACCAGATCGTGCTCACCGAGGCGGGGACCAACCCGAACGACGGGATCCGCCGGCCGTTCGAGTACGCCGTGCTCACCGAGGGGCCGGAGCTCGGCTCGTTCGATCTCACCGGCGAGGTGCGCCTCGACGAGAAGGCCTCCGTGAACAACCGCGACGTGATCATCGTGTTCGGCTGGAAGTCGGACACGGAGTACTACTACGCACACCTCTCGCAGGACAACTCGATCTACCCGCACAACGGCATCTTCAAGGTGAACAAGGCGGATCGGGAGCGGATCGACGATCAGTGGGACGGCGCGATCGGTGCTCCACCGGCGGTCACGGACGAGGAGTGGCACGACGTGCGTGTGGTCCGCTGCGTCGACAGCGGCGAAATCGCCGTCTACGTGGACGGCCTCGACACCCCGCTGATGACCGCGAACGACACGACGTTCCCCGAGGGCCGGGTGGGCTTCGGCTCCTTCGACAACTTCGGGCGCCTGCGCGACCTCTCGATCACCGCGGCGGCCGTGGACACCACGGCGCCCGCGGTGACGGTCAAGAGCGGTGCGGAGTTCACGGTCGGACGGGACGGCGCCTACAGCAGGGCATCGTTCCAGCTCCAGGATGTCGGGATGATCGATCGGCTGACGCTGAACGGGGTGCCGAAGGACCTCACGGACGCGGTCTGGTCGGACCTCAACGGTGTCGTCCCCGGCGCGTTCGGGGCGGTCGAGGGGGAGAACACCCTGGTCGTGTACGACGTGGCCGGCAACGCCACCACCGTGCGATTCACCCTCGACGTCACCGGTCCCGCCGTCACCGTCAAAGACGGTGGAGCGTTCACCGTCGGTGCGGGCGGCTCGTACGGCCTGGTGTCGTACAAGCTCAACGACGCGGGCAGGGTGGATCGGCTGGTCCTGAACGGGGTGGGGAAAGACCTGACGGACAACGTCTGGTCAGACCTCAACTTCGTGAAGCCGGGAGCGTTCGGAGCCGTCGCCGGGGCGAACACTCTGATCGTGTACGACGTGGCGGGCAATGCCACGACCGTCCCGTTCACCCTGACGGGTGGTTCGCCGTGACGAGCGCCGCACGATAGTCCACGTCGTGCGAAGGAGCGGGCCCCGGGAAGCAGATCCTCCCGGGGCCCGCTCCGTCGATGACCGCGTCCGAGAGTCGACCGACCGGAGATCGCGCCCGAGGAGGATGGAGGGGGTGACCGGGACACTGGGGAGAGCGCGGGTCACCCACCTCCGCTGGCCGGGGAGCCAGCAGTGGGAGGAGCGGAAGAGGCCGCTCCCGAGATGAAGACGGTCCCCACCGCCTGCATCACCGGTCCCATCACATCAGCCGGAGAGTCGTTCGATCGCAGTTCAGCTTCGACTCCGTATCGATGTCCCCCGACTGAGGTGCCGTTCGTAAGGCGTGAAGTGGTCGCCGCCGTCGACGTAGGTATCGGCGGGAGGACGCGGGGCGCGTCACGATTCCCCGGCGGCACTTCCTCTGATGCCGGCGTGCGCGGCCACTGAGGCGACTCGTGGCCATCACTGCAATCGCTCGGAAGTGCCACGTCAAGGGGATCCCATCCTCTGGAGAGCTCCCCGCGGTGCGGTGGGGTGGGTTGTGCACGGTCCGCGGATCTGGGGGACAGCACAACACGAACCGTGCCCATCGACAGCAGCATCCGATCCTCCATTCGGGTGCCGAGGTAAGGAACAGCATGAGAAACACCAAGTCCGGCCGTTTCGCGCTCAGCGCGGGCGCGGTCGCCATCCTCGCCGGGGGGCTCTTCGCCGCCCCGCTTGCCGCGAGCGCTGCGGAGACGGATGCTCTCGACGTCGCCGTCAACCCCACCTCCGAGTGGGCCAACGGTGACGAGCAGATCGTCAGCATCGCTGCCTCGAACAACACCGACGAATCCGGCGTCGTCGACCTCACCTTCGGCGTCTCCGGCACGAACGGTCAGGAATGGCGACAGGACATCCTGGGCCACACGTCTGCACCGACCGTGACGATCGACGGCTCCCAAGTTCCGCTCACCTGGTCCGGAACGCAGGAGAAGCACCTGAGCTTCGAGGTCCCCGCAGGAAAGACTGCTCTCGTCTCTGCTCCGTTCACCATGAGAGCGTGGACCACGGATACCCACTCCGAGTACGCCACCGTCTCGGCGAGCACACTCACCACGAGCACCGACACGGTGCCGGGAAACTGCCAGACCGGCACCGAAACGGACTGTCGCGCGACATGGGATGTCCCGCAGTGGTATTCCGAGGAACTCACACTCGCCAGCACTCCCGCAACCGGGGGCACGGTGCAGGCGGGGGATACGATCACCTACTCGCTCACGGCGCTCACTCATCTGTGGAACGCGAACGAGAACGTCGTCGCCGCAGCCGATCTGACGGACCTTCTCACGCACGCCACCCTCGTCGACGGCTCGCTGCAGACCACGAGCGGCTCCGTCGACATCGATGCAGACAACCGCCTCCACTGGAGCACCGCCGAGCTCGACCCCGCCGGTGTCGGCGACAACGGCTCGGGAGACCCTGAGACCGCCACGTTCCAGGTCACGGTTGACGATGACACGGCAGAGGGTTCCGCCCTGCAGGTCATCGCCGGCGGATACGGCTTCCACCCTCTGTTCGGTTCCGAAGGCCGCATGCTCGAAGCAGCAATGGACCCGACGACGGGCGCGATCACTCCCACGGCCGCGGCCACGAGCACCCTCACCGTCGCTGCCTCCGACGACATCCCCGTACCGGCCATCACCGTGACCGGAGTCGACGACCAGGTCAACACCGTCGGCGACGATGTGGCGGTTCAGGTCGAGGCGTCGTCGAGCGACTCATCCGCGCTGAGCTACTCGGCTGACAACCTGCCGGACGGAGTGACCATCGATTCCGCGACCGGTGTGATCTCGGGCGTTCCTACTGCGGCCGGTGAGTACACCGTCACCGTGTCGGCATCCTCCGACTCGGCGGCAACGGTCGACACCACGTTCCTCTGGACCGTGAGCGCAGCATCCGCACCGATCCCGGATGACAGCACCGGGGCCGACACCTCCGACGGTGGCACGGCGACTGCGGGTGGACCCTCCGTGCACACCGGAGGAGCGCTCGCCGCCGATGCGGACTCGACGGCTCCCTGGGTGGTCGGCGGATCCGCGCTGCTCGCACTGCTGGCGGCGGCGGCCGGTGTGATCGGTTTCCGCAAGGTCCGGGCGCAGCGTAGCTGAGTCCTCCGTCCCGAGGTCGGCCCCGTCGTCTCGATGACGACGTGGGCCGGCTTCTCGGTGCGTCTCGTCCTTCGCGGGCTCGTCCTTTCTCCCGCTCCCTCCTGACAGATTCGATGACATGAACATTCCGACCGTCTCCCCGACTCCCGGCGATGCCGACACCGCGTCCGTCCGGCGCGAGCGCAGGCTCCCCTTCGTGTGGATCGCCGGCGCAGCGGTTCTGATCGTCGTCGCGGCAGCACTTCCCTTTCTCTTCGGCGCGGGCGAGGAGCCCTCCGCGCCTGCGGAATCGACACGAGACATGGCCGGCAACGCGGTGGTGCTCGAAGACCCGATCCAGACCCCTCAGTCCCTCGCCCTCATGAACGTCGTCGAGGACCTCGGTGAGCGCTTCGCCGTACCGTCGGTGGGCTTGGACGTGCCGCTCGGCGGGCTCGACATGGTCGATGGTGAGATCACCCCACCGGGGTTCACATCGGCGTACACCGTGCGGAACCTGGGCGTTCCCGATGATCCGTCTGCGGGCACGACCTACGTCGTCATGCACTCGATCCCCGCTCCTGGCGTCGCGCCGGGCAACTACCTGATCGATGTCGCCGACGGACGTGCCGCCGTGCCCGCGGGTGCGCAGGTGCTGGTGGGAGAGCAGGTCTACGCGGTGGACTCGTCGTACTCGGTGGACAAAGGGGAGCTCTCCGCGCAGTCCGCGCTGTGGGCCGACCGTCCGGGACGGCTCGTGATCATCACCTGTCAGCAGCTTCCCTCCGGCGCGCGCTCGGTCCAGAACACGGTGATCGAAGCCCACCTCGTTGCCTCTTGAGACCCGATCGGGGTCTCGATTCCTCCGATCCCTCGCTTCTTCTGTCCTTCCAGGCCAAACTGAACGCATGTTCGGCAATCAGGTTGCCCTCACCGATGCGGTCGCCTACGTCCGATCCGGTGTCGACGTCGCGGTTTATGGTCGGCCGGGTAACGGACGCACCACCTTCCTGCGCCGCCTTCAGGAGGTGCTGCGGGCGAGCGGCTTCTCCGTCCTGCTGATTGCCGGCGCGCCCGGACTGAAGCGCGTTCCGCTGGGAGCACTCGCGGCGTTCTTCGGTGACCCCGCGCAGGTGTCGCGGTTGCCGGACGTCAGTGGCTACTCCCAACGCCTCAGAGAGGCGGCGCAGGCGGACTTCGTCGTGCTCGTCGATGATGCCGACCACCTCGACGACGCGTCGTGGGGGGTCATCCGGGCGGTTCAGCACCAGATGATGTTCCCCGTCGTGACGACGCACCGCCGCGTCAAGGAAGTGCTTCAGGGAGCGCGCAACCCTCACCTCGGACGCGCCTACCAACTCCGCTTGCAGCCGTTGCGGCTGGATGAACTCGAGGCTCTGCTGGAACAGCGCGCCGACGCGGCGATCGACCCCGCGACGTTGAGCCGCATCTTCGGCAAGTCCGGAGGCCTCGCGGGCCTCGCCATCGGCATCTGGGAGGTCGGTATCCAGGAGGGGCAACTGGCTCTGGTCGACGGCGTATGGGTGGCGCAGAGTGAGCTGTGGAGCCCGACGCTCGGTCGTCTCGTGGAACGCCACATCGGACCGCTGGGGCGACGGGAGAGAGGTGCGCTCGAACGCCTGAGTCTCGGTGGCCCGCTCGATCTCGACAGCACCGTGGCTCTCCTCGGTGGGGCTCTCGTCGAGAAGCTCGAGGAAAAGGCCCTTCTCACATTCGAGCCGGTCAACGGTCAACTGCTGTCGGCCGTCGCTCCGCCTCTGATCGCCGAGTACTTCCGACACCTCGCGCTTCCTGCGCGTGCCGCCCGGTTGGCGCGCGGGGACGCGGGATACATCGCGGATGAATCAATCCTTCGCGGGGTCACCGACGTCAGCGACCTCCACGCCGCGCAGCCGGACGCGATGTTCGTTCGCTCGGTGCAGGACGCGGCCCGCGCGCGACTCCTTCTCGCTCGAGCCGGATGGGAGCAGGACCCGAGCGCGAGGAACGCCTTCGCGTATCTGCTCGCGCTGGGCGCCGGTGACCTCGGACAGCGGGAGGTTCGTTCGATCCTCGACCGCACGGTCCATGATGACGACCTCATGGCGAGTGTGCGATTGCGGGGCTGGCACTCGGCCTGGCTCGCCGGACGGGGAAGCGTCGCACAGGCGAAGCAGTTGCTGCGCGACGGTGAGTCGTCTGCAGGGAAGTTCCGTCCAGCGCTGCAGGCGGCGCGGATGCGTCTGGAGCTGCTCTATGAGGGATACGACGGAGACATCCGCGATGAAGTCGCGCCACCAGAGGGGCTCCCCGATGACGTTCGCGGATTCGTCCGCGTCATCCGGGCCGCCGGACTCCTCATCGCCGGACGGATCATGGCCGCGGAGGAGGAGCTGGCTGAAGTGGATCCTCACAGTCTGGGCGCGGACTGGGCAGATCACGAGACCGTTCGCGGCCTGGTGCGCCTCGCGAAAGGCGAACATGCCCAAGCCACTCTTCTCGCCTACAGTGCGCTCGATCACGCGCGCGCCTCCGCGGATGCCACCGCCGTGCGCACGACCGCCTACTTCGCTGCGCTGTGCCAGCTGGTCCGCGGAGACTATCGGGAGGCCACGACGTTGGTGGAGACGGCGCTCGCGGTCGGGACTCCGAGCTCGAACGCGCCGACCTCGCTTCTGGGAGCGCTGTGTATCGGGAGCATCGTGGCGGGACGCACCGGGAGCGCAGGCCTCGCCCAGACGAGATTGGACCAGGCGGAGCGCCTCGCGATCTCGGATGGACCGTTTCCCGCCATGTCGACGAGCTGGCCGCGCAGCCAGATTCAGCTCGCCGCCGGGCGCGCCGATACCGCACGTCAGGAGCTTCTCCAGGGTGCTGAGCGCCTCTGGCGACGCGGGGCACGGTGGAGCGCGGTGCTGGTGCATCTGATCGAGTTGGAATTGTGGCCTGATCCCGAGCGATTCGAGGAGCTCCGTCCGCGTCTCGATGCCGTCGAGGGGGAGTTCGTCGGCGCCCTTCGCACATATGTCGAGGCACTCGTCACGAAGAATCCGACGCAACTGGAGGAGTCCGCACCGCGGCTCCTGCGCACCGGACGCGCCGGCTTCGCCGTCAACGCCTACGACCGCGCGGCACAGCTCTTCGAAGACGCGGGTCATGCGGAGGATGCGGAACGCGTACGCCGTGCCGGGGAGGAACTCATCGCCGGTCTCGAACCGGGGACGTTCGACGCGGCACGCTTCCGCAGCGCGGATATCCTGCTGACGAAGCGCGAGATCCAACTCGCGCGCTTGGCAGCCATGGGCTGGTCGAACCAGCAGATCGCCACGGAGCTGGTGCTGAGCGTGCGCACGGTGGAGAGCCATCTGCACCGCATCATGAAGAAGACCGCGACGACCAGCCGCCGAGACCTCGCCGAGTACCTTCCCGAGAGGTCTTTGTGACGGTCGAACCGTCGAAAGTCCCGGGTGGCGGCGGAGTCTCCCGCGCTACCCGGAGTACGGGCGCACGCAGGTGTCCTGCGCCGCACTCTGCCCGTCGACGTTCGCCGGCAGGCTCTCGGGCTGCGTCTCGGTGCCGGGCTGCGTCTCGGTGCCGGGCTGCGCCTCGGTTCCGGGCGTCGTCGTCGGTCCTTCGGACGGCGAGGCGACCGGCGGGGTGGCCAGCTCGCTGCCGCGGCCGGTGTGGTCGGCGCTGATGTTCACCGTCTCGCCCGAGGTCACCCCTTCCATCAGCGCGGCCGCGGCCTGCTCATCGGGGACGACACGATCGCCCGCCGGAAGGTGCGGATAGGAGACGAACGCGATGTTCTCGAGGGGGAGGTCGCTGAAGACCTTCGCCATCGACGCGAGGGTGCCGAGGTCGGCGAGCGGCGTGGACAGCGTCATGTTCCTGGTCGCCGCATCGGCGATCCCGTAGAGCTTCACCGGATCCGTCAAGGTGGACCGATCGCGGAGCGTGCGCACCAGAGAGGAGAGGAACACCTGCTGCGTCGAGATGCGGGCGAGGTCGCTCCCGTCGCCGATGCCGTAGCGGGAGCGCAGGAGCGCCAGAGCCTGTTCTCCGCTGAGGTCGTAGGTCCCGGCTTCGGGGATCTCCAAGCCGGAGTGCCGATCGTGTACCGGGCCGGCGAAGCAGATGGGCACGCCGCCGACCGCGTCGGAAGCGTCGATCACCCCGGTGAAGCTGATCTCCGCCGCGTAGGCGAGATCGATCCCGGTGAGTGCCGTGACCGTGGAGGCGACGCACCCCAGTCCGCCGCGGGCGAGGGACTCGTTGAACTGCACCCGGTGACCGGCATCCCAGGTCTTCCCGGAGTCGGGGTCGGTGCATGCGGGCATGTCGACGAGCAGATCGCGCGGGAAGGAGATCACGGTGGCCGCGTCGTGCGACTCGTTCACGTGCAGCAGCAGCGTCACGTCGTTCCTGCTGCCTTCGACGTCGCCGCCCTCACCGTACTGTGCCCCCTGCCCTGCGCGACCGTCGGAACCGACGAGCAGCACGTCGAACTCGCCGTCGAAATCCGCGACGACGGGTGGCTCGTCCGTGCGTGCGGGGTGCAGGTCGACCGTGGTGACGTTCTGCGACAACCGGATCGCCGCGACCGCGACCGTTCCTCCGCCGATGACCAGGACGGCGATTGCGGTCAGGGTGAGGAAGCGCCGCAGGCGTCTCCGGCGCTGTCCGCTCGGAGACGCCTGTCTGCGCGGAGAAGGGGACGGGGGAAGACTCATGGGCACGACCTCTCGACATCGGCGAACGGCCAGTGTCGAGGAGGAATGTCACACGAGTGTCACACGCGGGGCATGGTCACACGGAACGTCGCCCCGGGAGACCGGACCAGGAGTGTGAGGTCTCCGCCGAGGAGCCGTGCGTTGTCGCGGGCGATCGCGAGACCGAGCCCCGTTCCCACCCCGTCGGAGCGCGAACGGTCGGTGGTGACGAAGCGGTCGAACACCCGCTCCGCGTCGGCCTCGGCGATGCCGGGGCCCTGGTCGCCGACGTCGATGTGCACCGCGTCCCAGTCTTCGTGCACCCGGACGGTGAGGGGTGGTCGCCCGTGCCTGGAGGCGTTCGTGAGCAGGTTCGCCACCACGGTGTGCAGCCGGGCGGGGTCGGTGTGGACGCGGAGATCGGGGGAGATCGACACCTCGACGTGATCGACCCCTGTCGCGTCGATCACGTCGTGCAGCAGATCGGGGAGAGAGACGGTCGTGCGGTGCACGCGCGCGACCCCGGCGTCGAGGCGGGAGAGTTCGAGCAGGTGCTCGATCAGCGAGTGCAGGCGGCGGGTTCCGGTGCGTACGACCGCGGCGGCGACCGCCCGCTCCTCCGCCGTCGTCTGCTCGTCGTCGTCGAGGAGTTCGTCGACCGCCATCATCGACGTGAGGGGCGTGCGCAGCTCATGGGCGACGTCGCTGACGAGCCGTCGGGACTCCGCTTCCCGGCGCTGCAGCTGCGCGATGGTGGACCCCAACTGTTCGGAGGAGAGGCGAAGAGCATCGGCCACCCGGTCGACGTCGTCGAACGACGGTTTCCACGCCGGTGGCCCCTCGCCGGACCCGACCGCCTGCGCGGTGTCGACCAGACGGCGGAGCGGGCGTGTCAACGCTCCGCCGAGAAGGCGTTCGAGCAGCACGACGAGCACCACCACGCCGCCGCTCAGGAGCGCCCCGGAGATGACGAGCTCCCGCACCTGCTCCCGCTGCGGCTCCATCGAGTACGCCGTGACCACGGCGAGTCGGGCGCTCGGGTCCTGGGGGAGATCGTCCCGCACCACGGAGACGAAGAAGACGTCGCGCCCTTCGAGCGTGGTCATCAGCGACGTCAGGTCTCCGGAGCGACGGGTGTCGTCGATGGCGAGCGCATCCGGCACCTGGTCCGGCCGGAGCTCGCCCGCGCTCCGGCCGCTGTCGAGGTCGATGATGACCGTCTCGCCGGGAAGGATCTCGGCGTAGTACTTCCAGGTGTCCTCGGGGGACCCGGTGGAGATGGAGGTGAACAGGGCGTCCGCGGTGGTCGAGAACTCGTCGAGCAGCCCCTGTTGCCGGGATTCGTAGACGATCCGTCCCGCGGTGAGCACCACCACCCCGGTGACGAGGACCGACACCGCGATCGTGCTGCCCACGAGGGCGAGCGCGATCGCCGCACGGAGGGTGGGGCGACGCCGACGTGCGGTCATCGCAGCCGGTACCCGATCCCGCGGATGGTCTCCAGCTGCGGCGTCGAGACGTTCGCTGCGGTCAGTTTGGCACGCAGCCGCTGGATGGCGGTGTCCACGACCCGCGGGGTGTCGGGCGGCGACTGCGCCCAGACCGCGTCGATCAGTCGGGAGCGGCTCAGAGCGTGTCCGTCATTCAGGGCCAGCTCATGGAGGAGCCGGAACTCGGTGGCGCTCAGCGGGAGGGGCTCGCCGTCGGCCAGCGCCTCGGCGGAGTCCTCGTGCAGTTCGAGCGACCCGACACGCAGGGGCTCCACGGTGAGGCGGGAGCTGCGACGCAGAACCGTCCGCAGGCGTGCTTCGAGCACGGCCACGCTGACGGGCTTGGCGATGTAGTCGTCGGCTCCGGCGTCGAGGCCGACGACGACGTCTGCATCCTCGTCTCGCGCGGTGAGCATCACGGTCGGGAAGCCCCATCGGGTGCGGATCTCTCGGCACAGCGAGAACCCGTCGCCGTCCGGGAGCATGACGTCGATGATCGCGACATCCGGGACGATGAGTGCGGCGAGCCGGCGGGCCGAGGCGACATCCTCGGCTGTATCGACGGTGTGACCCCGGCGTCGCAGAGCGGTCGTGAAACCGAGGCGGATCTCCGCATCGTCGTCCACGAGCATGACCTTCATCAGGCGCCCACCTCCTCGGCCATCGTGCGCTTGCGATGATAGACGGGCGCGCCCGTGCGCATGCTCCACGCCCGTGGTCGCACGGGCCGCAGGAGATCGCACGCGGCGCAGGAGGCCGTCAGGCGGACCGGCTACCCTCGTGCCATGCGCCGAATCGTGGTCCTCCCCGTCGTCCTCGCTGCCGGACTCGCCGCCGGGCTCCTCGCCGGGTGCTCGCAGGTGACGCAGATGGCCGGCGACGCCGTGGGCATCGACGTGCAGGCGACCTGCACGACGATCGACGACGCCTACGGGCAGTACCAGTCGCTGCTCGACCAGGGTGAGGTCTCGGCGGAGCAGGCCGATGCCGCCCGCGATGAGCTCGTCGCATCGCTCGAGGGGCTCGCGGCGAACGTCGACGGCCAGCTGGGAGACCTCATCCGCTCGGGTGCCACGCAGATCGGCGGCATGACAGACCTGCAGGCTCCAGAGACGGTCGAGGCGATCGAGCAGCTCAAGGACTCGGCCTCGGCGTTCTGCGGCTGATCCTCCGGCCTGTGAGACGATGCCGGAGATGAGCACTGCTGCTGAAGACGAGCTCCGCGTCCTGCGGGCCCGCGCCTATGGTCCGACGGCGGACATCGAGAACGACCCGGCCGCACTCCGGCGCCTCCAGCAGCTGGAAGCGATGCGGCAGCCGAAGCCCGCGGTGGCCGATGCCATCGTGCCCGTTCCCGACGTCGAGCAGCTCGGGCGGGCTGCCCGAAACCGATCGGCCGACTCCGCTCGGCACGAGACATGGCCGGGAGAAGGCGCGCCGGAGCCGGAGGGGGACGCGCTCGACGTGTTCGCCGACGCCCCCGCCGATGTTCCCGCCGATCCGTCGGGTCCGGTCGCACCGAAGGAGGAACCGGCGGAGCGCATGGCGGCCTGGTTCTCGGAGCGCACGACCACGGTCCTCTGGTGGGTCGCGATCGTGGCTGCTGCCGCGATCTCGGCGGCCGTCACCTTCGCTCTCGTGAAGATCGCTCCCGTCGCCGTCTCCTCCGGAGCGCCGCAGATCGCCACCCTCGAACCCACGTCGGCCCTGCAGATCCCGGCAGGGTGGATGGGAGCCGGCCCGAGTTCCGCCGTGTTCGACTTCTACGGCCTGGCTCTGATGGAGACCACGGGAGGGTATGGCGGCGGGGGCATCGGGAGCGAGTGCTTCACCGTCGCCCGGGCCGACCAGGTTCCGAAAGTGGAGGAGTTCGACGCCTCCTCGAGCTGGAGCTACGACGGACCCATCTACACCGGCTGCGCCGTCGGCACGTTCCCCGCGACCGTCGAGGTGCCGTTCGACAGCAGCGCGCCGAAGGAACTCAGCGAACGGTTCCCCTCGGGAACGGCGCTGCAGTTCGTGTACGACGGCGAGCGCGTCGGGGTCTTCCTCGACAGCGACGGAGCAGACCGCTAGGCGACGACCGGATCCCGGTCGTCGGACGTGCCGGCTGTCACCGAGGCGCGCTGCCGTTCGGCGTACTGCGTGCCCCACCGTGTCAGTTCGACGAGCAGCGGCGTCGCGGTCGTGCCGAGTTCGCTGAGGCGATACTCGACCTTCGGCGGCACCTGCCGGTACACCGTGCGGGTGATGAGTCCGTCCTCCTCCAGCTCGCGCAGCTGGCGGGTGAGCACGCGCGCGGTGGGGTTCTCCAAGAGGCGCCCGAGTTCTCCGAACCGCAGCACCTCGTGCTCGCCGAGAAGCGTGAGGATGCTCGGCTTCCAGGCCCCGCCGAGGACCGCTATCGACACCTCGGCGTCGCATGACTCCGACCAGTCGCGCACGATCCGCTCGGTCTTCTCCCTCATCGCACCCTCCTCGTGCCGGTCGCCCATAGTATCCACTGTGTCAGTACGTGACAGGAATGACCGTACTTGCAGCTTCTGTCTGTACTTTACAGACTGAACACGTGACTTCCGCCCCCACCGTGACCGCTGCGCGTTCGACCCTTCGTCTCTGGTTCGCGATGGTGCCTCTGCTGCTCGGGATCCTGATCGGCGCGCTCGCCATCAGCAGCGTCTCCACGGCGCTTCCGGCCATCCGCGGCGAGCTCGCCCTCAGCGACACCGAGGGTCTCTGGCTCGCCGACGTCTACGCACTCTCGCTCGCAGCGACGCTCATCCTCGCGGCGCGGATCGGCGACGCCTTCGGGCGGAAGCGGATCGTGCTGATCGGCCTCGCCGGATTCGCGGTGCTTAACGGGGTCGGCGGATTCGCGCAGAGCGGACTGCTGCTCATCGCGGTCCGGGCGCTCCTCGGCGTCGCCGAGGCGTTCGTCGTCGCCGGCGTGGTCGCCACGATCGGTGCGAAGTACCACGCCAGGGAACGAGTGCTGGCGTACGGGCTGTGGACGGCGACGTTCGGAGTGGGCAGTGCGCTGGGACCGGTTCTGGGTGGGCTCCTCGCGGAGGGGCCGGGATGGCGCTGGCTGCTGCTGGGGAGCGTGCCCCTGGCAGTGCTCGCCGGCGTGCTCGCCCTCTGGCTGGTGCCCGATTCCCGCAGCTCCCGGGCGCCGTCATGGGATCTTCCGAGCATCGCCACGTCGATCGTGGCTCTCGGCGCGCTCGCCTTCGCCCTGCACGAGGCGCTCGTCGCCCCCGTGCCGGCGGGGATCGCCGCAGTGGTCGCCGTCGGCAGTCTCGTGTTCTTCGTCCTTCGCCAGCGGAGGCTGTCCGAACCGCTCATCGACATGCGCCTGTTCGGGATCCCGGGATTCAGTCCCGCCATCACCCGCATCCTCGTCGCGAGCGGCGTCTCCTCGGCATCCGTGCTCCTGGTGAGCCTGCACCTGCAGGACACGAGAGGATGGAGCGCCGCCGAGGCCGGTCTCGCGATCCTCCCGCAGGCGGCAGCCATCGCGATCGGCGGAGTGATCGCCCCGATCGCGCTCCGCTGGGTGCGGGCCGAAGCGCTCACCGTCGGTGCGCTGCTGCTGCAGGCGGGCGGAATGGCGTGGCTCTTCACCGATCCCGAGGTCGTCGCCGCGCCGCTGGCTCTGGTCGGCTTCGGCTTCGGCATCGGGGCGACGCTCGCGGCCACCGCGCTCTTCGATGTCACCACCGAAGACGACGCCGGTCAGGTCGGCGCGATCCAGGAGGTCGGCTTCGCGCTGGGCGGCGGTCTCGGGATCGCGGTTCTGGGAACGATCGCCGCGGTGGTCGTCGGCGGCTTCACCACGGCGGTGCTCGTCGCCGCGATCGTCGTGGTCGCCGCTGCCGTGATGCCGCTCGTCCGTCGCCGGACCGTGGCTCCGCAGCAGTCGATCGGCTGACGGGGTCGGTCAGCGCCGGTCCTGCTCCAGAGCGGTGCGCGCCAGCTCTCGCGCCACCTGGAACGGCTCGGCGAAGGTCTCCATTCCGACCGTGACGATCGCACCTTCGTAGAGCAGCATCATGGCCTTCGACATCAGGGCGGGTTTCGAGAGGCGCGCTTCGCGGCACAGCTCGAAGAACAGCTCCAGCAGCCAGGCCTTCTGCCGCGACACCTCGGGAAAGACCGGGTGGCCGTCGTGGCCGTCGCCGATCTCCGCTCGGGCGTTGATGGCACTGCACCCTTTCGGGCTGTATTCGTCGGACCAGGTGATCGCCGCGTCGAACACGGCGAGGACCCGATCGATGCCGGGCTCGGGAGTGCGGTCGAGGTGCCGGGCGACGTGCGCGCGCCAGAGTGCGTCGCGGTGCTGGAGGTAGGAGACGACCAGGGCTTCCTTCGAGCCGAACCGATCGTAGAGCGTCTTCTTCGTGACCCCGGCCGCGTCGGCGATGGTGTCGACGCCGACCGCATGGATGCCGCGTTCATAGAAGAGTCGTGACGCCGCGTCGAGCACACGGGTGGCGCCGGGGGTGAGCGGGGCGAGTTCGGGAACCGGGACGGCCATGTCTTCACTATACCGCTCTGACTACACCGACCGGTATAGTCATGGAGATGAGTAAACAGATCGGTGTACTTCGTCTCGTGGTGACGGTGCTGGCCTCCGCGGCGTTCGTCGTGACGTGGAGCTCCGGCTTCCTCGTGCCCGCGATCGCCGTCGAGGCCGTGGCGCCCCTGACCCTGCTCGTGTGGCGGTTCGTGCCGCTCGCGGTGATCCTGGTCGTCATCGTGGTGCTCACCGGGGCCTCCGAGGGCATCACTCGCGTCGATGTCGGGCGGCAGGCGCTCATCGGCTTCTTCGCGCAGTTCGGCTACTGTGCATCGGTCTATGCGGCGATCGCGGCGGGCGTCGCGACAGGGACGACCGCGCTGATCGACGCAGTGCAGCCGCTCATCGTCGCGGTCCTGGTCGGTCCGCTGCTGGGCCTGCGCGTCCGCGGAGTGCAGTGGGCCGGACTCCTCGTCGGGGCGGCGGGTGTGCTCCTGGTCGTGCGGTCGCAGCTCGACGATTCGGAGGCGCACCGGTCCAGCTATGTGTGGCCGGCGCTGGCGATGGTCTGCCTGATCGTCGGCACGTTCCTCCAGCGCCGCTCGGCGCCGCGGACCGGCACCCTCGTCACGCTGGCCATCCACGTGACCGTGACGGCCGTGGCACTCGTGCCCATCGCCGCGGTCTTCGGAGCGCTCGCGCCCCCGGCATCCGTCTCGTTCTGGCTCGCCGCAGGATTCGCCGCCGCCTTCCCGACTCTCGCCGCCTACGGGCTGTACTGGTGGCTGCTGCGCCGGGTGGGCATCACAGCATTGAACGCGCTGCTCTTCCTGGTCGCTCCGACGACCGCAGCCGCGGGAGCGCTGCTGCTCGGGGAGCCGCTCACCGTCATCACGCTCCTCGGATTCGTCCTGTGCGCCGCCGGCGTCGCGGCCGTGCTCGTGAGCGAAGCACGCGCCGGGGGAGAGGGTGAGCGCGATGTTACGATGGCGACGGCAGCTGCGAGGGAGTGACGACCCTCGGCCTTCGGGCAGGCGGCTCCCGCGCGTCCGGCGTATCGACGAGAGGCCGATGAGCGATCGGCGAAGGTGTGGTGGCACCGCGATCTAGCCCCCGCCCGCACCTCCAGGGCTTTCGCCACCTGGAGGAATCATGTCGTCATCCGACCCCGCTCGCACTCTCGCCGCCCGGCTTCCGTTCACGCCCCCTGGCGCGCGCATCACCCTCATGGGACACGTGCATCGGCGCAGGGAACTCGCCACCGTGTCGTTCCTTATCCTGCGCGACCGCACCGGACTCGCGCAGATCGTGTTCCGGCCCGAACAGCTGCCGGAGGGCGGCCTGCCGGGTGAGGAGACGGTCGTGCGCATCGAAGGCACGGC
The DNA here is from genome assembly GCF_004794435.1 of Microbacterium sp. K27. NCBI lineage: Bacteria > Bacillati > Actinomycetota > Actinomycetes > Micrococcales > Microbacteriaceae > Microbacterium > Microbacterium sp. K27. The sequence continues at coordinate 201,070 of NZ_SSDK01000036.1, read as the reverse complement.
CACGGCGAACGCGCATGCCCCCGGCGGCATCGAGGTGACCGCTCCCGACATCACCCTGCTCTCGGAGCCCGCGCGCACCCCGGTCGTCGAGCTGTGGCGTCCCACACTCGACGCCGCGCTTCCGACCGTGCTCGACCATGCGGCCGTGACCTGGCGGCATCCTGCCCAGCGTGCCAAGTGGGAGCTGGCGGCGGCGAGCATGCGCGCATTCCGTCACGCGCTCGACGCCGAGGGATTCACCGAGATCCAGACGCCCAAGCTCGTCGACTCCGTCACGGAGTCGGGGGCCAACGTGTTCCCCGTCGACTACTTCGGCACCACCGCCTACCTCGCGCAGAGTCCGCAGTTCTTCAAGCAGCAGCTGGTCGGCGTCTTCGAGCGCGTCTACGAGACGGGGCCTGTGTTCCGAGCCGAGCCGCACGACACGGTGAGGCACCTCGCCGAATACGTGTCGCTCGACGCCGAGCTGGGCTTCATCCGCGACCATCGCGATGTGCTCGCGCTGCTGCATCGGGTCCTGCTCGGCATGATCGACGGCATCCGCACCGAGAGCGCGGAGGCCGTCGAGCGCCTCGGTCTCGCTCTTCCGACGATCCCCGCCGAGATCCCGGTGATCCACTTCCAGGACGCGCTGCGACGGGTCGGCGCCCCGGACGACGAGCCCGACCTGGCTCCGGCGCACGAGCGCGCTCTCGGCGAATGGGCGAAGGAGCGGTACGGCAGCGACGTGCTCGCCGTGGAGGGGTATCCGATGCGCAAGCGGCCCTTCTACACGCACCCCCAGCCGGACGACCCGCGGTGGAGCAACAGCTTCGACCTGATCTTCCGCGGCCTCGAGCTCGTGACCGGCGGGCAACGCCTGCACCGTCACTCCGAGTACGTCGCGGCCATCGAGGCGCGGGGCGAATCGCCCGACGCCTACTCTGCGTACCTCTCGGCCTTCGCCCACGGGATGCCGCCGCATGGCGGTTTCGCGATCGGCCTGGAGCGCTGGGTGTCGCGGCTCATCGAGGCGTCGAACATCCGGGAGGTGACGCTCTTCCCACGCGACCTGCACCGGCTCACCCCGTGAGCGGTCGGCGTCGGCATCCGTCGTGACTCCGCGGGTCGCGGTGCGCGATAGCATCTGTTCCATGAACTTCAACCTCTCCGCATGGTGGTGGCTGCGATAGCAGCCGGTTGAAGCATGATCACGGGCTGCGCGGCAGTTCGTGACAGCACCCGAGAACTCCGTGCGGCTCCCGACGCAGGGAGAGACAGATGGATTCGTTCACCGCGACCGCGCAGCGATCGACGGAGGTCGCCGACGCCGTGGCCGGGCACCCGGAGAGGTTCCGCGTGCTCACGGGGGAGCGCCCGACCGGGGCGCTCCACCTCGGACATTTCTTCGGCACCATCCGGGAGCGCGTGCGGCTGCAGGATGCCGGGGTCGAGACGTTCCTCGTGCTCGCCGACTACCAGGTCATCACCGATCGCGACACGACGGCGCACGTGCGCGACAACGTGTACGGCGCCGTCCTCGACTACCTCGCCGCGGGGATCGACCCGCAGCGGACGACGATCTTCACCCACTCGTCGGTTCCGGCGCTGAACCAGTTGCTGCTGCCGTTCCTCAGCCTCGTCACCGAGGCGGAGCTGCACCGGAACCCGACGGTCAAGTCGGAGCTCGAGGCGTCGGGGCGGGCGCTCAGCGGGCTGCTGCTGACCTACCCGGTGCATCAGGCCGCCGACATCCTCTTCTGCAAGGGCAACCTCGTGCCGGTGGGGAAGGACAACCTGCCGCATGTGGAGATGACGCGGGTGATCGCTCGGCGGTTCAACGACCGGTACGGCGCGATCTTCCCGGTTCCGGAGGCGCTGATCACCGCGACCCCGGAGGTGCCGGGGCTCGACGGCCGGAAGATGTCGAAGAGCTACGGCAACGCGATCGCGCTGTCGATGACACCGGACGAGACCGTCGCGGCGATCCGTCGCACACGGACCGATCAGGATCGGCGGATCACCTTCGACCCGCAGCATCGCCCCGGCATCTCGGCGCTTCTGACGACGGCCGCTCTGTGCCTGGACGTCTTTCCCGAGGAGCTGGCGGATCGCATCGGCGACGGCGGCAGCAGCGCGTTGAAGTCGCTCGCCGCCACCGCTGTGAACGAGTTCCTCGCTCCCCTGCGGGAGCGCCGCCGAGCTTTCGCCGCTGATCCCGACCTCGTACGCTCCGTGCTCCGCCGGGGGAACGAGCGTGCCCGTGGCATCGCCGACGCGACCCTCGACGAGGTGCGGGAGGCGATGGGGACCGTGTACTGAGTGCGCATGCCTGCCGCGGCGGTGGCGCTCGCTAGGGGCGGCGCGCTTCGATGAGGTGACGGGTCGAGTGCGCGATGAACGGACCGTCCTGCTGGATCAGGTCGTGGAGGTCGCGCAGTCGGTCGCGGCTGTTCTCCACGGTGAATCCCGGCACCCACCAGATCACCTTGCGCAGGAGATAGACAGCGGCGGCGACGTCGTGGATCTCGATGCGCAGGCGCGCGGTGCGCAGGTCCACGATCTCGAGCCCGGCAGCCTCCGCGGCGGCGACCTCATCATCCTGGTGGCGTCCGCGGCGTGCCTCGGGCTGCGGGCCCAGGAAGAACTCGATCAGCTCGAACGCGCTCGCCGGCCCCACGTGCTGCGCGAAATAGGTGCCGTCGTGCGTCAGCACCCGTGCGATCTCCGACCACCAGATCGTCGCGGGGTGTCTGCTGGTGACCAGGTCGAAGGCCTCGTCGGCGAAGGGCAGTGGAGGCTCGTCGGGGTCGGCGACGACCACCACTCCGCGAGGGTGCAGCAGCTGCGTCGCGCGACGCACGTTCGGGGGCCACGACTCGGTCGCCACGGCCGCTAGCGGGAAAGACGCCGCTTCGGCGAGCACCTCGCCGCCCCCGGTCTGGATGTCGAGCGACGCCGAAGCGGTGCCGAGACGGTCGGACAGCAGGCGGGCGTAGCCCCACGGCGGCCTCTCCTCGGTCGCTCGGCCATCCAGCCAGGCGAAGTCCCACCCGGTGACGTCAGCGGTGTCGCCGGCCTCGATCAGCGCCTCGAAGGAATCCGTCATGGGTCGATTCTCCCAGCCCGGTCTACTACGGGTGAGATGCCCCGGCCCGCCTTCCGTTCCTCGCGCTCCTGCGGTCTACTGGACGCGAATCGACCGATGGGCGGGAAGGAAGATCGACATGTATCGGAGCAACGGAAACTACGAGGCCTTCGCGCGGCCCCGCAAACCCGAAGGGGCGGACGACAAGACCGTGTGGCTGGTCGGGGGCGGCCTCGCCGCGATGGCGGCGGCGATCTTCATGATCCGCGATGGCCAGATCGCCGGCGAGCGGATCACGATCCTCGAGGAGCTGGGTCTTCCCGGTGGAGCGCTCGACGGCATCAAGTATCCGGAGAAGGGATTCGTGATCCGCGGCGGGCGCGAGCTCGAGGACCACATGGAGTGTCTGTGGGATCTGTTCCGCTCGGTGCCATCGCTCGAGATCGACGGCGCCAGCGTGCTCGACGAGTTCTACTGGCTGAACAAGGACGACCCGAACTCGTCCCTGTGCCGGGTGACGGAGAAGCAGGGGCAGGACGCCCACACCAACAAGCTGTTCACGCTCTCCGACAAGGCGCAGAAGGACATCATCGATGTGATCCTCGCCACGCGGGAGCAGATGGAGGGCAAGCGCATCGATGAGGTATTCGGCGAGGAGTTCCTCGCGAGCAACTTCTGGCTCTATTGGCGCACGATGTTCGCCTTCGAGGAGTGGCACTCCGCCCTGGAGATGAAGCTGTACCTCCACCGTTTCATGCACCACATCGGCGGTCTCCCCGACTTGTCGGCGCTCAAGTTCACGAAGTACAACCAGTACGAATCGCTCGTGCTGCCGATGCGGAAGTACCTCGACGACCACGGGGTGCGGTTCCGCTTCCATCACACCGTCACCGACGTGCACTTCGACCTCACGGGCGGGCGCAAGCAGGCGACGCGCATCGACTGGATCGTGGATGGCGAGCCTGGTGGCGTGGACCTCGGACCGGACGATCTGTGCCTCATGACGATCGGGTCGCTGACGGAGAACTCCGACAACGGCGATCAGAACACGGCGCCCCGGCTCCTCGACGGTCCCGCCCCTGCGTGGGACTTCTGGAAGAAGGTCGCCGCGAAGTCGCCCGACTTCGGGCGCCCCGAGGTGTTCTGCAACGACATCGACAAGACGAAGTGGGAGTCGGCGACGGTCACCACGATCGACGAGCGCATCCCCGCGTACATCGAGAAGATCGCGCAGCGCGACCCCTTCTCGGGGAAGGTCGTCACCGGTGGCATCGTCACGGCGAAGGACTCGTCGTGGCTGATGAGCTGGACCGTGAACCGGCAACCGCATTTCAAGGCGCAGAAGCCCAACGAGATCGTGGTGTGGGTGTACGGGCTGTTCGTCGAGACGCCGGGCGACTTCATCAAGAAGCCGATGCAGGACTGCACGGGCGAGGAGATCGCGCAGGAGTGGCTGTATCACCTCGGCGTTCCCGTCGCGGACATTCCCGAGCTCGCCGCATCCGCCGCGAAGACGGTGCCGGTGATGATGCCGTACGTCACGTCGTTCTTCCTGCCGCGCAAGGCCGGCGACCGCCCGCAGGTGGTGCCGGACGGCAGCGTGAACTTCGCCTTCCTCGGTCAGTTCGCCGAGACCACCCGCGACACCATCTTCACGACCGAGTATTCGGTGCGCACCGCGATGGAGGCGACCTATCAGCTGCTCGACATCGAGCGCGGTGTGCCGGAGGTGTTCAACTCCACCTACGACATCCGCTACCTGCTGAAGGCGACCGCGCGGTTGCGCGACGGCGAGGCCGTGCACATCCCCGGGCCGAACTTCGTGAAGGGCAAGCTTCTCGACAAGCTCGACAACACCCAGATGGGCGAGCTCCTCACCGACTTCGGTCTGATCCCGGCGCACGGAAGCACGACCAGGCGCGAGCGAGCGGACGACGCCATCGAGTGACCGGCTGCGGGGGAGTGGGACGCGGCCTCGCTCCCCCGCAGTGGAGTCGCCTTTGCGCGGCGCAATTTCGAGTGAAGGCGGGGCGCACGCGTGAGACGCTCGGCGACGCGCACAATGGGGGGACGATGACGACCGCCTTCTCTCGTTCCGTGTCCGTGGTGATCCCGGTGCGGAACGATGCCCGCCTGCTGGAGGTGTGTCTGCGGGCGCTCGAGCATCAGACCCGGATCGCCGATGAGATCGTCATCGTCGACAACGGCAGCAGCGACGACACGGCCGCCGTCGCCGAGGGCTTCGGGGCACGGGTCGTCACCGAGCCGGTCCCGGGCATCCCGCGCGCATCGGCGGCCGGCTACGACGCGGCGACGAGCGACATCATCGCCCGGCTCGACGCCGATTCCCGCCCGGGGCCGGATTGGGTGGAGCGGATCGAGCGCACCTTCCGCGACCGCCCCGACGTCGACTTCGTCACCGGCGAACCGCGCTTCTACGGTTCGACGCCTCTGGTGCATTGGATGGGGACGCACCTGTACATCGGCGGCATGTACGCCTCGATGGCTCCGGTCCTCGGGCACGCACCCCTCTATGGATCGAACATGGCGATGCGTGCCTCCGTCTGGCGGGTGCTGAGCGGAGAGGTGCATCGGGAGGCGACGAACATCCACGACGACTTCGACCTGTCGTTCCATGTGCGTCCGGAGATGACGGTGCTGCGCGATCGGGGCCTCGTGGTCGAGGTGTCGGCGCGACCGTTCCAGGACTGGGCGTCTCTGCGACGGCGGTTGAGCTACGTGCTGCCCACGGTGCGGTTGCATCTGTCGCCGGAGCCTCTGCATCAGCGGCGCCGGGCTCGGCGCGAGGCCGATAGGTCCGCAGCCGGTCGGTGACGCCGGAGGCGGGTCAGTCGCGAGCCCGCGTGTAGAGATCGAGCAGGTCGGCGGTCAGCTGGTGCGGTGTGGTCTCGCTCGGGCTGTGTCCCGTCGGGTACGCCCGGAACTCCGCGCCGATCTCGCGTGCATACCGTTCGTGGGCGGCGAGCGGCCACAGGTCGTGCGATCCCGCGACGACGAGCTTGGGCATCGGCAATCCCCGCACGCGGCTGCGCAGATCGGGAGCGGCCATCATCAGGCCGACGATCTCATCGACGCTGCGTCTGCTCGTGAGCGCGAACCGCGAGCGGACGAACTCGAGGCGCCGTGGGGGCACCCGGTTCTTGTTCGTCACGATCCCCCAGATCATGAGGCCGGCGCCGCGACGAGGACTCGCGATCGGGGCGAGGGGTCCCAGCCACTTCATGCTCGCGAACACGTTGCCGGAACCGGGAGGAGTGGTCAGGAGCGTGAGGGAGAGCACGAGGTCGGGGCGACGGACGGCGACCAGCTGTGCGACGGTGCCGGCGAACGAGTACCCGAGCAGATGCGCCGGCGCGCCCGCGTCGAGGAATGCGACCAGGTCGGCGATGAACAGCTCGTACGTGTAGGCGGAGTCCGCGCCGGCCGCGTGCGACTCGTACTGCCCGGCGAGGTCGAACGACTGCACGAAGTACCCCGCCTCGGCCAGCAGCGGCAGCATCAGGGCGAAGTCCTCCTTGGAGCCGGTGGCCCCTGGCACCAGGACCACGCGCGGACGCTCGGGTGCGCCCAGCGAGATCACGGACAACTCGCCGCTGGGGGCACGGAACCACGATCTCGTCGATCCGGCGGGAGGCACGGTCCAGTCGACGTCCCCGATGGCCGCGTCGAGAGAGGCCGGGGCGCCGGGCGCCCGTCCGCTCCTGGAATCAGTCGACACGCTGACACGGTACCGCTCGGTTCCGCCGAGCAGAAGCACGACGCGAGCACATACGCCTTTAGTTGCGCTTTGGCAACTAAAGGCGTATGGTTGACCTCGATCAACTTTCTACGCAGGAGCGTTACCCCGTGACACACACCCCATCCGCACCCCCCGAGACGACCCGGTCGGCTCGCGAGGTCTTCACCGCGATCTCCGGACTCGTCGTCGGCATGTTCGTCGCCGTGCTCTCGGGCACCGTGGTGTCGACCTCGATGCCGGTCATCATCGCCGACCTCGGCGGCACGCAGTCCCAGTACACCTGGGTCATCACCGCGAGCCTTCTGGCCACCGCCGTCTCGACCCCGATCTGGGGCAAGCTCGCCGACCTCGTCGACCGCAAGGTGCTCGTCCAGATCTCCCTCATCCTCTTCACGGTCGGCACCGTGATCGCCGGCTTCTCGACCGACACGAACATGCTCATCGCGGTCCGCGTCATCCAGGGCATCGGCGTCGGCGGCCTGATGTCGCTCGTCATGATCGCCGTGGCCCTCATCATCTCCCCGCGTGAGCGCGGCAAGTACATGGGCGTCGTCGGCGGCATCATGGCCCTCGGCACCATCGGCGGCCCGCTGCTCGGCGGACTCCTCACCGACGTGTGGGGCTGGCGCTCCAACTTCTTCGTCGGCGTGCCGTTCGCGATCCTCGCCCTGGTGCTCCTGCAGTTCACCCTGCACCTGCCGAAGCCCCAGCGCGACACCAAGGTCTCGATCGACTACTTCGGCATCGTGCTCCTCGCGGTCGGCGTCTCGACCCTCCTGATCTGGGTCTCGATGGGCGGCAACCAGTTCGACTGGGACTCCTCGACGAGCATCATGCTGATCGTCACCGCCGCGGTCGCGATCGCCGCGTTCATCACGGTCGAGTTCTTCGTCAAGGAACCGATCGTCCCGATGTCGCTGTTCCGCAACCGCACCTTCACCCTGTCGGTCATCGCCTCGATCGCGATCGGCGTCTCGATGTTCGCGACGTCGGTGTTCCTCGCGCAGTACTTCCAGCTCGCCCGTGGCGCCACGCCCACCGAGTCCGGCCTCATGACCATCCCGATGATCATCGGCCAGATGGGGGCGTCGATCATCATCGGCCAGCTCGTGAGCCGCTTCGGCAAGTGGAAGGGCTGGATGCTGACCGGGTCGGTCCTCGCGACCGCCGGCGTCAGCCTGATGGCCACGCTCCGCTACGACACCCCGTTCCCGCTCGTCGCCGTCTACATGTTCGTGCTCGGCGCCGGCCTCGGCATGGTCATGCAGAACCTCACGCTGATCGTGCAGAACGACACTGCTCCGCAGCAGCTGGGCGCCGCCTCGTCGAACGTGAACTTCTTCCGCACGATCGCCGGCACCATCGGCGTCACCGTGATGGGTTCGCTGCTGTCCACCAGCGTCGCGAACTACATCACCGATGCGCTCGACGGCTTCGTCCCGTCGACACCCGCCGAGATCGACGCGCTCAAGCACCTCGCCTCGGGTGACGTCCCCAAGGTCGGTCAGCTGCCCGACACGATCCGCACGATCGTCGAAGGAGCATACGGCCACGGCATCGCCGATTCCTTCATCATCGCGATCCCGCTCGCGGTGATCGCGATCATCGCGATCGCGTTCATCAAGAACAAGCCGCTGTCGACCAAGAACGCCGCCGAGCAGATGCTCGAGCAGGCTGAGGAATCGGTGATCGAGGTCTCCGAGGCCGAGGTCGGAGCCTCGCTCTCCACCGGAACCATCCGGATCGAGGGTGCCGGCAGCGCCCCCGCGACCGGTGCGGTCCGCGTTCTCGAGCGCGACGATCGTGCCCGTGATGACGTTGCCCGCGAAGACCGGGACGGGGAGCGCTGAGGTCATGGCCTCGGCAGGGGTCGCGGCGTCGGATGTCGACAGTGCGCTCGGTGACCTCCAGGCGCATCTGAACCTCATCTTCGCGAGGACCCGGTCGCTGTGGAAGGAATCCGCAGCCCGGGTCCACCCGGAGCTGCAGGTGGCCGGCTACAAACTGCTGACCTTCATCGACAGGGCGGGAACGGCCAACGCGCACGAGATCGCCGAGCGGTTCGAGATGGACAAGTCGGTCATCAGCCGTCAGGTGCGGATGCTGGAAGAGCTCGGTCTCCTCGAGTCCCGCCCCGACGAGCGCGACGGTCGGCTGCGGGTGCTGAGCGTGACCGCCACGGCCTGTGATGCGCTCGCCGCGGTCCGCCGCGACTACGGCACCCGTCTCCAGGCCGTGATCGATGAGCTGACTCCCGAAGAGATCCGGGCGGCGTCAAAGGCCTTCCGGCTGCTGGCCGAGGTCTGACCCGAAGCCCCGCCGTCACGATCGACGGCGGGGCTTCGCCGTACACTGGCGAGCATGAGCGCCTCCTCCGACGCCCCTGCCGATGATGCCGCCGATGATGCCGCCGATGATGCCGCCGATGATGCCGCGGGGGCCCCTGGCGAGACCCGTGCATCCGCTGCCGCGACCGACCTGCTGGGCGACGCCGACCTCGACCAGGCCGTCACCAGGGTCGAGCAGGAACTGGGTCGACTCTTCGCGCGGATCCGCATCGGCTGGCGTGAGGCCGCAGCGACCGTGCATCCCGATCTGCAGCCCCTCGGCTATCAGGTGCTGACCTCCATCGCGACGGGAAAGGCGACTTCGGCCGGAGCGATCATCGAACGGCTGCAGACCGACAAGTCGGCGGTGAGCCGCCAGGTGCGACAGCTCGAACAGCTCGGACTCGTGGAGAGCGTGCCGGACCCGGACGACCGCAGGGCCCGTGTGCTCGTGGCGACCGACCTGGCGCAGGAGCGGGTGGCGCTCGCCCGTTCGCGCTATGAGGGGCGCATCGGCGAGCGGCTGCGCAACTGGACCGCGGCCGATCTCGACCACTTCGCCGATCTGCTCGCCGGCCTCGGCGGCTGAGGGAGACGACCGGCCTCGTCCGGCGGAGCGAAACGCCGACCGGGAATACGCTGATCCCCTCGCGCCTTACCTCCCACCGTGAATCTCTACGAGCCCGCCGTCTTCGGCGCCCTGCAGCTGTCCAACCGCGTCGTCATGGCGCCTCTCACCCGCACCCGTGCGGATGACGACGGTGTCCCGACCGCGACGATGGAGGAGTACTACCGGCAGCGTGCGGGGCAGGGGCTCATCATCTCCGAGGGCACGTGGCCGGTCGCCGAAGGCAAGTCGTACCCCGGGCAGCCGGGCATCGTGACGCCCGGGCAGATCGAGGGGTGGAAGCCGATCACCGCAGCCGTCCATGACGCGGGGGGAACGATCGTCATGCAGCTCATGCACGGCGGCCGTGTGGGGCACCCCGCCATCTCAGGCGAGGCGCGGGTCGTCGGTCCGAGTGCGCTCGCCGCACCCGGACAGACGCGCACGCCCGAGGGCAAGGCCGATCTGCCGGTGGCTCATGCGATCACACTCGACGAGATCCCCGAGGTCGTCGAGCAGTTCGCGCAGGCCGCCCGCAACGCGATCGCCGCCGGCTTCGACGGTGTCGAGGTGCACGGCGCGAACGGGTACCTCGTGCACGAGTTCCTCTCGCCGGTGTCGAACATCCGCGAGGACTCGTACGGCGGATCGCCCGAGAACCGCGCGCGCTTCGCGATCGAGGTCACCGCGGCCGTCGCCGCCGCGGTCGGAGCCGACCGCACCGGCATCCGCCTGTCGCCGCAGCACAACATCCAGGGTGTGCTGGAGGAGGACGATGCGGATGTCCGCGCGACGTACACGGCCCTCGCCGAGGGTCTCGCGCCGCTCGGCCTCGCGTTCATCGACGTGCTCAACGCCGACCCCGCCGGAGAGCTCGTGCAGCACATCCGTCGCACGGCGGGTGCGCCCCTGATCGTCAACACCGGCTTCGCGGCGGAGACGACCAAGGATGAGGCCGAGTCGCTCGTCGCCGACGGGCGGGCGGACGCCGTCGCCGCCGGCCGTCCCGTGATCGCGAATCCCGACCTGGTCGAGCGCTGGATCCAGGGAGCCGAGCTCAACGACCCGCGTCCCGAACTGTTCTACGGTCGGACCGCCGAGGGATACAGCGACTACCCGTCGCTGGAGTCGGTGCGCGCCGGGGCCTGAGGCGGCGTCGACAAGCGCGTGACGGCGAGGTCGACGAGGGCGAGAGCGTCCCGCGGGATCACCGCGGTGCACACGACGTGCTCGTCGACCCGGAAGCCGATGCTGTAGACGAACGGGTCGGTGTCGACGCACAGCGCGGGACGCTCCTCGCCGTCGACCTCGACCGAGGCGTCCGATGCCGAGGCGGCGGGGGGCTTCCCGGTCCCGTCGGCGTCGGCACGGGGGTCGGTCGAGAGGCCGAGCTCGCCGCGGAAGCGGTTGCGCAGGATGTGGTCGGTGTGCGCGGCGAGCTGCTCGGCGAGAGAGGCCCCCTCCCGGCCGGGCGATGCATGCCAGGTCGTCCGCACCGCCTCCCACAGCATCGGGTACCGGAAGGCCTGCACCTGCGCGATCAGCCAGGCCGGACGACCCCAGGGCGGCTCTTCCGTGAGGGAGCGCCGTGTGGGTTCGTCCAGCTCGATCTCGTTGCGGGGATCGGCATGGTCGTCGGGGTGCCGCCACAGCGTGTAGCTGAACGATGCCGAAACCTCGTCGCGGCCCGCTGCGCCGGAGATCTCCATGAAGCCGGCCACGGGGAGTCGCGTGAGAGCGCGCTGCGGCTTCAGCTCGAATACCGGGAAGGGGAGGCTCTGCAATCGGGCATCGGACTCGATGCTCGGGTCGGGGGCATCGGTCGGGACCACTCCGCTGTACTCCATCGGTCCAGTGTGGCGCGATCGCTCCCGGATCACAGCACGATGTCGCCCGCGGTGTCGAGCGTCCGCCATCCGGACTCCCGCGCTCCCTGTCGCGGGAGCGTGTCCGCCTCGACCAGTGCTCCGAGGTCGATGCCGGTGAGTGCGACGATGTCGGCGATCGGCACCTGGAACGTGCGGAAGGCGCCGAGCGGGGGGACGGCGAGCGTCTCATCCCGCATGTCGACGAGGTCGGACTGATCGAGCACGAAGCCCGCGGCGGCGAGGCCATCCGGTCCCTGCCACGCGGCGACCTTCCAGAAGCGGAGGGGCACGCGGATGCCTCGGTAGGGAGGATCGCTCTCGGCCAGTACCGGGGCGGTGAACACCGACAGGCGCTGATCGGTGCTCTCGGCATAAGCGAGCACGTGGTCTTCGAGGCCGAGCCACAGCTCCTTCGACTGGTTGAATCCCGCAGCCTGCGGCGCAGCGTTGGGATAGAAGAAGGTCGCCTCGCTGGCGGCGCGCGCGGTCTGCGTCGGTCCCCATCCCGGGTCTCGTCGCCGCACGAGGTGCCCGCGGTCGAGGTCGTTCCGCGTGTACACCTCGGGTCCCGTCTGCTCGTCGGCCGGGAGGCGGTCGTCGAGTCGCCAGTCGCCGGTGCGCGGCAGGTCCTGCAGCGTGGCGCCGTCGATGTTCACCGCCGTGACCGCCGCGAAACGCCGCTCGGGGTCGAGCAGCACCGTGAATCGCGGATACGGGAGCGAACGCATCTCGCGTTCGGGACAGGGGAGGGGGAGCCGTTTCCCGAGGAAGTCCGATTCGTAGCCGTCGGTCATGCCCCCATCGTGCCCGGTGCCTCCGACGTGCGCACCCCGAAGTCGAAGCAGACCGTGCGGATCTTTTGACATAGGTCAAAAGATCGCCTACGGTCGAACCATGGCCCAGGCACCCGATCGCGAAGACGTCGAAGATGGCATCGTCGGGTCGACCGCGGCGGAGATCTCCGAGAGCGTGCGCGACCTCGTCGAGCGGGGTGCATACGCTCCGGGAGACCAGCTGCCGTCGGTCAGATCACTCGCCGCTCGCCTCGGCGTGAACAGGAACACGGTGCTGGCGGCCTATCGTTCGCTGGTCACCGCGCGCATCGCCGCCACGGGTGGCCGCACCGGAACCACGGTGCTCGGGCCGGCGCAGAACCCCGACGAGGGATTCACCCCCGGCTCGGTGCTGCGTGATCTCGGCAGCGGCAATCCCGATCCCGCCCACCTTCCCGACCTCGCAGCCGCCTTCGCCGCTGTCACGCCCGGCCACGTGCTCTACGGTGAGTCCGTCATCGACGCCGACCTCGCCGAATGGGCGACCGAGTGGATCGCGGCCGACCATCCGCGTCCGTTCCGCCTGTCGATCACCGCCGGGGCGGTCGATGCCGTCGAGCGCCTCTTGGCCCAGACCCTGGTGCAGGGCGACCGCGTCGGGCTCGAAGACCCGTGCTTCCTCTCCAGCATCCACACCGCGCGTCTCGCCGGATACGTGCCGGTCGCCATCCCCGTCGATCGCGAAGGGATGACCGTCGCCGGCCTGCGTGCGGCCCTCGAGAGCGGCGCGCGCGCGATCGTCTGCACGCCGCGTGCCCACAACCCGACCGGTGTCGGCACCAGTCCTGCACGCGCACGAGAGCTCCGCGAGGTCCTCGCCGATCATCCTCACGTGCTCGTCATCGAAGACGACCATTTCTCGATGCTCGCACCCACGCCCTACGAGAGCATCATCGCCCCCACGCAGCAGCGGTGGGCGCTGGTCCGCTCGGTGTCGAAGTTCCTCGGGCCCGACATGCGCCTCGCGGTGACGGCATCCGATCGGGTGACCGCTCAGCGTCTGGCGCTGCGCCTGAGCCCCGGAACCATGTGGGTGAGCCATGTGATGCAGCGGCTCGCCGCCACGATGCTGCGCGATGACGAGACCCGGGAGCTCATCATCGAGGCGGGCGCGCACTATGCGGGGCGCAACCGCCTCTTCGTGTCGATGCTCGTCGAACAGGGGATGCACGCGCAGGCGGACAGCGGGCTCAACGTGTGGGTCGACGTCCGCGACGATGCGACGGAGATCAGCCGTCGCCTCGCTTCGCGCGGGTGGCTCGTGCGCCCCGGCTCCGAGTTCGCGCTCGATCCCGGCAGCTCGCAGGGCTCCACCCAGCTTCGCCTGACCGTGCACACGCTCGACGACGCGGAGATGCAGCGCCTCGTCGACGACCTCGTCGGGGTCGCCGGGGGCTCGAGCGCGGCGGGGGTGGAGGCATGACCCCGTCCCGGCCGGAGAGGGCCGATCATCGGATCGGACGCTCCTCGCGGTTGGAAGGCGTCCTGTACGACCTGCGCGGACCGGTTGCCGAGCGCGCGGCCGAATTGGAGAAGCGCGGAGAGTCCATCCTCCGTCTCAACATCGGCAACCCCGCCCCGTTCGGCTTCGACGCCCCGCGGGCCATCGTCGAGGCTCTCCGCTCGGCGTTGCCTCAGGCGCACGGCTACTCCGAGTCGGCCGGTCTTCCCGAGACCCGCGAAGCGATCGGAGCGCATTACGCGCTGCGCCCCGGATTTCCCGCACTGGGGATCGACGACATCACCGTGGGGAACGGCGTCTCGGAGCTCGTGGGGCTGACGCTGCAGGCGCTGCTCGAGCCGGGCGACGAAGTGCTCATCCCGAGCCCTGACTACCCCTTATGGACGGCGTCGACCGTGCTGGCCGGAGGGCGAGCGGTGCACTATCCGTGCCTCGAGGCCGAAGGATGGACGCCCGACCTCGCCGCGATGGAGGCGGCGATCGGTCCGCGAACCGCGGCCATCGTGGTGATCAACCCGAACAATCCGACCGGTGCGGTCTACACGCGTACGGTCCTCGAGCGGATCGCCGAGCTCGCGCGGCGCCACGGCCTCCTGCTGCTCTCGGACGAGATCTACGACCGGGTCGTCTTTCCGGGATACGCGCATGTGTCCATGGCGCAGGTCGCCCCCGACGTTCCGTGCGTCACGTTCGCCGGGCTGTCCAAGACCCACCGTGTCGCGGGCTACCGTGCGGCATGGATGACGACGACGGGGTTCCACCGCGACGATCCCTTCCTCTCCGGGGTGCGTCTGCTCGCCTCGATGCGCATGTGCGCGTCGGTGCCGGCCCAGCACGCGATCACCGCGGCCCTGACCCACGACGACTCGCTCGACGCTCTGGTGGCGCCCGGCGGCCGGCTGACGCGGCAACGGGATGCGGCCCTCGAAGCGCTCGAGGCGATTCCCGGGGTCGATACGCAGCCGGCGGGTGGGGGGCTCTACCTCTTCCCGCGACTGGATCCCGAGGTGCACGGCATCGAAGACGACGAGCAGCTGGTGCTCGACTTCCTCGACGCCGAGCGGATCCTCCTCGTACACGGCAGGGCCTTCAACCTGCAGACGCCCGACCACCTCCGGATCGCTTTCCTTCCGGAGGCCGAAGTGCTCACCGACGCGCTCCGTCGGCTCGGAACGTTCCTGAACGGGTACTCGCCGCCGGGACGCTGAGCACATCCGACCCGGTGGAGTGACCGAGTGGCCAGGTCGCGGTCCGCAAGACCGTGCACGCAGGTTCGATTCCTGCCTCCACCTCAACCGGGCTCATGCGAGCCGCCGCCGACGAAGGGCTTCCACGATGGACAGCGCATTCATTCCCGCCGCCAAGCCGATCATCGGCGATGACGAGGTCGCCGCCGTCGAACGCGTGCTCCGCAGCGGCATGCTCGCCCAGGGGGCGGAAGTCGCAGCCTTCGAAGCCGAGTTCTCCGCGCAGTTCCTCGACGGACGGACGGCGGTCGCCGTCAACTCCGGCACGAGCGGTCAGCTGCTCGGGCTCATCGCCGCAGGCGTGGGTCCGGGGGATGAGGTGATCGTCCCCTCCTTCACCTTCGCGGCCGTCGCCAACTCCGTCGTCCTCGCTGGGGCGACTCCGGTCTTCGCCGACATCGAGCCGGCGCACTTCACCCTCGACCCCGAACGGGTGCGGGCGGCGATCACCCCGAGGACGAAGGGGATCATGCCCGTGCACCTGTACGGGCACCCCTTCCTCGTCGATGGCATCGAAGCGCTGGCGGCAGAGCACGGACTCGCCATCTACGAGGATGCCGCGCAGGCGCACGGAGCCGCCTGGCGCGGACGTCCGGCGGGAACCATCGGTGCGTTCGGGATGTTCAGCCTGTACCCCACCAAGAACATGACCGCCATCGAGGGCGGCATCGTCTCGTGTGCTCGGGACGATCTCGCCAGGACCGTCCGCCTGCTGCGCAATCAGGGGATGGAGACGCAGTACGCGAACGAGATCGTCGGGTACAACAACCGCATGAGCGAGGTACATGCGGCGGTGGGGCGTGTGCAGTTGCGCAAGGTGGGAGAGTGGACGCGGCAGCGACAGCGGAACGCCGCCCTGCTGGATGCCGAGCTCGCCGGCCTCCCCGGTCTCACCGTGCCTCCGGTCGCTCCCGAAGCCGAGCACGTCTACCACCAGTACACCGTCCGCATCGCCGACGGCGAGCGGGATCGTGTGCGTGATGCCCTGCGGGACGAGCATGGGGTCGGCGCAGGCGTCTACTACCCGATCCCGAACCATCGGCTGCCGTCCCTGCAGAGGTTCGCCCCGGAAGCGGAGTTGCCGGAGACCGAGCGGGCAGCGCAGGAAGTGCTCTCCATCCCGGTTCATCCCTCACTCTCGTCCGCCGATCTCGAACGGGTGATCGATGGGCTCCGAGCGGTGCTCGCGGCCGGTCGCTGATCGGTTCCGTCACACGGACCTGTCACGGTCGATCATCACGCGGCGAGCGTCAGCCACGCTCGAGGCGAGTGCCCGATGCGCTGAGCGAACACCCGCGAGAACGCCGATGAGCTGGCGTAGCCCAGTTCCGCCGCCACGGTGCTCACGGACACGCCCGCGCGCAGTTGCTCCTGGGCGATCGTGAGCCGCCACTCCGTGAGATAGTCGCCGGGGGAGCGCCCGAGCACCTCTTTGAAGCGGGCGGCGAATGCGCTTCGCGACATCGTGGCGGTGCGGGCGAGGGCCTCCAGGCTCCAGGACTCTCCTGGGGCCTCGTGCATCGCGACCAGTGCGGGGGCGAGCCGCTCGTCGGCGAGGCCGGGTATCAAGCCTGGCGGGAGGTCGAGTCGTTCGGCGTGATCGAGCATCCACCGCAACAACTGGATGAGCACGACCTCGAACATGCGATCCGCCACCAGGGGGCGACCGCACCGCACGTTGTCGACCTCGGAGAACATCAGGTCGAGTGCGGGGCTGAGCGTCTCGACCTCGTCGAGCGGCAGGACGATCGACGACGGCAGAGTGCGCACCAGCGGGTGCGTGGCGCCGCCGTCGAAGTCGAGCGTCGCGCAGGCGAAGTCGGATTCATCGGTCGGTGCGTTGAGGAAGGAGTGGTCGATCGGGCGGGGGAAGAACAGCAGGCTCGGTCGGGTGATGACCTCGCGCTCTGAGCTGCCGTCCGCACGGCGGTGCGTCACCTCCATCTCGCCGCGGCGCAGGACGTGCAGGAAGCCGTGGCCGCCGCTCGCCGGAAAGACCGTCGTTCCGCAGAGGGGGCCGTTGTGGAACAGTCGGGTCCGCACGCGGAAGCGTTCGAGCAGGGGAGAGAGGCGGTCGACGGCGGGCATACCTTCAGTATCGTGGACGATATGTCATGAAAGCAAGACTTTTTGGTGCGTATCGTCCGATATGTTTCGAAAGACTGAAGTGAGCCCGGATCCGGGCCCATCCCGTCATCGAAGGAGCATCCCGTGCCCAACGTCCCTCTCATCGACCGCGACAACGCCACCGGAAACGTCAAGGAGCAGCTCGACCAGATCGCCGGCGCTTTCGGAGCCGTGCCGGCCATGTTCCGCGCCGTCGCCAATTCTCCTGCTGCTCTCACGAGCATGTGGAGCGCATTCGGTGCCTTCGGCGGAGGATCACTCGGCGCGGCGCTCGGCGAGCAGATCGCCGTCGCCGTCGCCGACCGGAACTCGTGCCAGTACTGCCTCGCAGCGCACACCGCCCTCGGCAAGAAGGCCGGTCTCAGCCGCGAGACGCTCACCGCCGCGCAGAGCGGCGAGTCCGACGACCCGCGCACGGCGGCACTGCTCGCCTTCGCGCTGAAGCTCGTCGAGGAACGCGGCCAGGTGTCCTCGGCGGACGTCGACGCCGTGCGCGCGCAGGGCTGGACCGACGAGCAGATCGTCGAGACGATCGCACAGGTCGCGCTGAATCTGTTCACGAACTACGTGAACATCGCTCTGGATGTCCCGATCGACTTCCCGAGCGTGGCGCTGCGTCGCGCGAGCTGAACGCCGCCACGCAGAAGGGGCCGGGTCCGTGTGGACCCGGCCCCTTCTGCGTGCACGGTCGGCTTCTGCGTGTGCTGCGCGCCTCGTAGGCGGCGGCGTCAGGCGGGGGAAGTCGGCTTCTCGACCGCATCCAACCAGGCGGCGATGGTGGAACGAGCCGCCTTTTCGAGCTTCGGTCCGTAGGCTCTGGCATCCTCGCGGATGATGCGCGGATCGATGCCGTTGTGGTGCAGCTCGTGCGCGTGGCCGATCAGCCAGCGTCCGATCGTGCGGTGGTCGGCCTCGAGGTGGAACTGCAGGGCGAGCACGGCGTCCGTGCTGAAAGCCTGGTTCGGGAACTCGGGCGTAGATGCGAGATGGCGGGCGTTCGGGGGAATCGTGAAGGCGTCGCCGTGCCAGTGCAGCACCGGCATGCCGTCGAGCGGACGCAACGGCGAATCGAGGCCCTCCGTGGTGAGGTCGAGCGGTGCATAGCCGATCTCGACCGCACCTGTCGGGCGCACCTCGGCACCCAGCGCCTCGGCGATCAGCTGCGCGCCGAGACAGATCCCCAGCAGAGGCCGCCCGGAGCGGAGTCGATGGGAGACGGCCTCCTTCGACGCATGCAGCATCGGATAGCCGTCGGCGTCGTGCACGCCGATCGGACCCCCCAAGACGACCAGGAGATCGGCGTCATCCACCCGCTCGATGTCGATGGCCTCGATCCCGAGGTCGACGTACTGCACGCGATACCCGCGTTCGCGCAGGAGCGGTTCGATGTTTCCCAGGTCTTCGAAGTGCACGTGCCGGAAGGCGAGCGCGGTGCGCTCCCACGGGGTGGCGTTCGTCATGCGGGCAGCCTTTCTGCGACGTATTCGGCGAGCTCGGTGAGACGGTGCGAGTACCCCCACTCGTCGTCGTACCAGGCGGAGATCTTCACCTGCGACCCGATCACCCGGATCAGCCCGGCATCGAGGATCGACGAATGCGGATCGATGACGGTGTCGGCGATGGCGATCTCGTCGTCGGCGCAGCGCAGGATGCCCTTCAGCGGGCCGTCGGCGGCGGTCTCATAAGCGGCTCTGACCTCGTCGACCGTGACCGGACGGGAAGCGGTGACCGTGAGATGCGTGATGGAACCGCTGATCGCCGGGACGCGCAGGGCGAAGCCGTCGAGACGGCCCTCGAGTTCGGGGATCACGCGTCCGATGGCCAGCGCCGCCCCGGTGTCGCCGGCGGAGATCTTCGTGCCCTTCCCTCCGGCGGATCGTGGATCGGAGTGCGGGATGTCCTGCAGGAGAAGGTCTGTCGAGTCGGCGTGGATCGTCGTCATGAGGCCGGCGTCGATGCCGAAAGCCTCATGGAAGACCTTCGCCACGGGGGCGAGGCAGTTCGTCGTGCAGGAGGCGCTGGAGATGACGTGGTGCCGGGTCGGGTCGTAGGTGTGCTCGTTGACCCCGCGCATGAACGTGCCGTCGTCGCCCGCGGTGGGAACGGTCATGATCACCTTCCTGGCCCCTGCGGTCAGATGCTTCCTCGCGTCGTCGGACCGGGTCTCGGCCCCCGTGGACTCGATCACGATGTCGATCCCCAGTGCCGCCCACGGAAGCCGCAGCGGATCGCGTTCCGTGAACATGCGGATCGCGTGGCCGTTGAGGAAGAGGTGCTTGTCGTCGAACCGCACGCCGCGGGTCGACGGACCGCTGTGACCGTCTCGCTGCAGCAGCTCGGCGAGAGCACGGGGCCCGCGCGGATCGTTCACCGCGACGAGCTCGAGCTCCGAGCGGCGGGCGAGCAGCAGGCGGAGCTGGTTGCGGCCGATCCGGCCGAGCCCGTTGACGGCGATCCTCGTTGGCATGGTGGTCCCCTCCGTGGCGCGGTCCCCCCGTGCCGGTGATAGTTTTGGCCTATGCCAAAATTATCACATGTGCGAAGCGGAGATTCCTGGGAGTTCGAACGCGCCGGCGTGCTGTTCGACTGCGATGGCGTCCTGGTGGACTCGGTCGCGTCGGCGGCTCCCGCCTGGGAGGCCTGGGCGCGTCGGCACGCCCCGTCGTTCGACTTCCTCCGGGATGCGCCGCATGGCATGAGGCCGAGTGAAGTCGTCGCGGGTCTGGTGGGCCCGGATGCCGCGGCCGCCGCGACTGCAGAACTGGTCGCCCTCGAGATCGAGGCGGCCGTGCATACGAGAGCGATCCCCGGTGCCGCACGCCTCGTGGGGTCGTTGCCGCGTGATGTCTGGGCGGTCGTGACGAGCAGCAATCGCGCCGTGGCGCTGGCCCGGTTGCAGAGCTCCCACGTGCCACGGCCTCCGACCCTGGTTGCGGCGGAGGACGTGCCTCGCGGCAAGCCGGAACCCGACCCGTACCTCCTCGGCGCCTACCGGCTGGCGCGTGCTGCCGAGGACTGCATCGTGTTCGAGGACTCGGTCCCGGGGATCCGCTCGGCTCGCGCGGCGGGTGCCGGATTCGTCGTCGGCGTCGGAGCAGGATCGGCCGACGGCGATCCCGACGTGGTGGTCGCAGACCTCCGCGCGGTTCGGTGGCGGGACGGCGTCCTCGTGGTCGACACCGCCGGCGGGGTCGACTGACGTGCCGGTAGAGCGTCAGCCGAGCGTCGTCAGGGCGCGGTCGATCACGTCCATAGCGATGTCGATCTGATCGTCGGTGGTCGTGAGCGTCGGCAGGAATCGGATGACGTTCGAGTCGCTGCCCGCGGTCAGCAGCAGGATGCCGTGCTGGGCCGCGTAGGCCGCGATCGCCGACGCGGCCCCGGCTGCCGGCAGCGACGTGTCGGGGTCGCTCAGCTCGAACGCGTACATCGCGCCGATCCCGCGGACGTCTCCGATCAACGGGTGGCGGGAGGCCAGGGCGGCGAGATGGTCCTGGAGGCGTGCGCCGATGCGCAGAGCCTCCGCGAAGAAGTCGCCGCGGTCGAGCTCGTCGAAGACCGAGAGGGCGGCGGCGATGGAGACCGGGTTGCCGCCGAAGGTGCCCCCGAGCCCACCCGGGTCGGGCGCATCCATGATCTCGGCGCGACCGGTGACGCCGGCGAGCGGGAGTCCGGCCGCGATGCCCTTCGCTGTGAGCACGAGATCGGGGATCACGCCGAAGTGCTCGCTCGCGAACCAGGTGCCCGTGCGGCCGAGCCCCGTCTGGATCTCATCGGCGATGAACACCACGCCGTTGCGCGTGCACCATTCCTGCAAGGCGGGGAGATATCCGTCTGCAGGAACCACGAATCCGCCCTCGCCCTGGATGGGTTCGGCGATCAGAGCGGCGAGGTCGGCGGTGCCGATGCGCTGTTCGAGGTGGGCGATCGTCCGCTGCGCCGCCTGCGCGCCGGTGAGTCCATCGCGGTAGGGGTACGAGTTGGGCACGCGGTGGATGTCGGGGGCGAAGGGCCCGAACCCGGTGCCGTACGCGGCCTTGTGGTTCATCGCGAGTGTGAGGTTGGTGCGCCCGTGGAAGGCGTGGTCGAGGGCGGCGACCGCGCGGCGACCGGTGTATCGACGAGCGATCTTGACCGCGTTCTCGACGGCCTCCGCGCCGGAGTTCACGAACACCGAGCGCTTCTCATGGTCGCCCGGCGTCTTCTCGGCGAGGCGCTCCGCCAGTCGCACGTAGCCCTCATAGGGGGTCACCGTGAAGAGGGTGTGCGTCACCTGCTCGAGCTGTGCGGCGGCGGCGGCGATCGCGGCCGGATTGCCGTGCCCGATGGTGGTGACGCCGATGCCACTGCCCAGGTCGAGGAAGCGGTTGCCGTCGACATCGGTCACCCAGGGACCCTCGGCGTGCGCGATGTACACCGGCAGAATGCTCCCGACACCGCGCGCGACCGTTCTCGTGCGACGTTCGTGGATCGACCGGCTGCGCGGGCCGGGCACCTCGGTCAGGAGGGAAGGCGCGGCGGACGCGTCGGGGAGGACGAGAGACGAGGGCATGGCGGCTCCTTGGGTGAGCGGTGCCGAGCGAAGGGCCTCGCCCGGTCGAATCGGCCTAAGACTATGTTACAGTTTGACCTATGTCAAAAATGGAAGCACCGGTCGGCGCCGACGACCGCTATCCCACGGCGTTCACCGTCGAGGACTTCCGGCGCAACCTCGCGGGCGTGGAAGCACGCATCGCCGCGGCGGCGCACCGAGCGGGCCGTGACCCGGACGAGGTGACGCTGCTGCCGGTGAGCAAGACCGTTCCGACCGATCGCGTCCGGGTCGCGATCCAGTCGGGTATGCGCCTGCTGGGCGAGAACAAGGTGCAGGAGGCGGTGCGCAAGAACGGCGAGACCGCCGACCTCGATGTGTCGTGGTCGATCATCGGACACCTGCAGACCAACAAGGCGAGAGACGTCGCCGCATTCGCTGCGGAGTTCCAGGCTCTCGACCGGCTGCGCGTCGCCGAGGCGCTCGATCGGCGTCTCCAGGCCGCGGGTCGCAGCCTCGACGTCTTCGTGCAGGTGAACACCTCGGCCGAGGACTCGAAGTTCGGGATGCCCCCCGAAGAGCTCCCGGCATTCCTGGAGGCGCTTCCCTCCTACGGGACGCTGCGGGTGCGGGGCCTGATGACGCTCGCCATCCTCACCCCCGACGACACCCGCGTACGTGAGTGCTTCTCCCTGCTGCGCACGCTGCGAGATCAGGCCAGAGAAGACGCCCCCGACCTGATCGGTGCGGGCGAGCTGTCGATGGGCATGTCGGGCGACTACGAGATCGCCGTCGAAGAGGGGGCGACCTGCGTGCGCGTGGGGCAGGCGATCTTCGGAGCCCGCGCGCTCCCGGACAGCTACTACTGGCCCGAGGGCTGAACGCGCGTGCTGCAGACCCTGCGCGCGTACGTCGAACTCACCAAGCCCCGCATCCTCGAGCTCCTCCTCGTCACCACGATCCCGGTCATGGTGTTCGCTGCCGATGGCCTGCCCGATCTGGGTCTGATGGCGGCGGTGCTCATCGGCGGGGCGCTGAGTGCCGGGTCCGCCGGCGCGTTCAACATGTACATCGAGCGGGAGAGCGACGCGCTGATGGAACGGACGGCTCAGCGCCCGCTGGTCACCGGCATCGTCTCACCGCGGGCTGGGCTGACCTTCGCGTGGGTGCTCGCCGCAGGCTCCGTCGTGTGGATGCTGACCCTGGTCGGTCCGTTGCCCGCTGCGCTCTCGACAGCGGGACTCGTGCTCTACGTGGCGTTCTACACGGTACTGCTGAAGCGTCGCACCGAGCAGAACGTGGTCTGGGGCGGTGTCGCGGGGTGCGTTCCCGTGCTCGTCGGCTGGAGCGCGGTGCGAGGCGGCATCGAATGGCCGGCCGTCGTGCTGTTCCTCGTGGTCTTCTTCTGGACTCCGGCGCACTACTGGCCGCTCTCGATCCGGTACCGGGACGACTACCGGCGTGCGGGCGTGCCGATGCTCGGTGCGACGCGCGCCCCGGCCTATGTCGCCGTCAGGGTGATCGGGTTCGCCGTGGCGACGGTCGTGTGCTCGCTGGCCCTCCCGCTCGTCGCCGAAGTCAGCGGACTGTACGTGGTGACGGCACTCGCCGCAGGCGCGGGTTTCCTCTTCTCTGCGTACCGCATGCGCGTGCGCGACCGGCGCGGTGCGGACCTGCGCCCCATGCTCGTCTTCCGCGCGTCGATCGTCTATCTCGCGGTGCTGTTCCTGGCGGTGGGCATCGATCCGCTCTTGACGCGATGACGCGCTGGCGCCGAGCCGCGGAGGCAGCCTCAGTCGTCGGTGCGGAAGCCCGCCGCCTTGTGGGTGCCGTCGCAGAAGGGCTTGAGCGCCGAGAGGCCGCAGCGGCACAGTGCGACCGTGCGGCGGTGCGGTGCGATCCGCTCGCCGTCGGCCGTGCGCAGATCGATCCCACCCCGCACGAGCAGCGGGCCGTCGGGGTACGGCGTGATCGTCGCGCGCTCCTCGCCGCTCACGACGGTGTCCGTTCGCGGAGGGATGAGGCACCCGCGGACCAGGACTCCAGGATGTGCGCCCCGCCCCACCCGTCCATCGTGAGGCCGGCGGCGGCACCGAACATGATGTCGGGCAGGAGCTCCGGGCGGTCCTCGGCGAGGCTGCCGGCGAGGTCTCGGGCGGCGATCTGCTCGTGCACCGCGTCGGCCTCGACGTGCTCGTCGAAGTACTCGGTGACATCGGGGGCGAACCCCAGCCGGCGCAGACCGTCGGCGTACAGGCGGCAGGGAATCGACGAGGTCATCTCGTAGGCGGCCAGGTGTCCGACGATCGAACCGACCAGGCGGCGATTGAGTCCGAACATCGACATCATGTTGAGTGACGCGAGCGTGACGGCGGGCAGATCGTCGATGTATGCGCCGTAGGTGTCATCGAGACCGGCCGCACGCATCGCTCGCGCGAAGAGGGTGGCATGCACGCGATGCGGGCGTCCGCCGCCGTATTCGTCGGACTGGATCTCGACGAGCGCCGCCTTGGCGCGTCCGTCCAATCGAGGAATCGCCCAGGAGTGCGGGTCCGCCTCGCGCAGTGTGTAGGCCGAACGCTGGATGAGCATCTCCTGCGCCTGCGCCTCGGTGGCCTTCTTCGCGAAGTACCGCGAGACACTCGGTCCGGAATCGGCGCCCGCGAGCGCGAAGAGCGCTCGACCGACGGCATCGACCGTCGGCTCCGGGAGGTCAGGCATCGGCACCTTCCCGCGCAGCTCGCCCTCGAAGGCCGCTTCGAGCAGGCGCCGGGTCGCGAGGAGCGCGGGATCCCACTCCCGATCGGGATCGAGCTGCGGGAGCGATCCGTAGGCGGAGGCGTAGAGCACGAACAGGGCGAGCTGGACGTCGTCGTCACGGACGACGTCGGCGCTCGCCGCGACGACCTCCTCGGCGAGGGTGGTGTGGTCGCCTGCGTCTTCCGCGCCGGTGAGATGCGCGATCACGGCGCGGCTCACCGGCCCTCTGTCGGAGAATGCCAGGGCTGGTGCGGATGCCGGGGCGGTTGCCGGGGCGGATGAGGTCATGTGTCGAGCTCCCAATCGATGCGGACACTCCGTATCCTGCGCGGAACGGTGGGATCCGGCCAGGGACTTGACGTGGGCTCTTCCGTGAGCCACGCGCGGGAGCTGCCGGAGCGGTGCGCGGTGTGGGCTGCGGGCGCGGCAGTAGGCTGACGTCGATGACGCCGACGGCCTCCTGGTCCCACTACGCCTCACCGCGCCATGCGATGCGACGATTCCTGATCTCGTGCCATGGAGCCGGGGAACAGGCGGGCCTGCAGCCGCCTTTCCGTCAGCGGGCACTCCCGACCCGCGGCCTCGTCTACATCTCCGAGGGGCGCGGCACCTACGAGGAGTACGAGCCGCGCGGCCTGCAGGTGCCGGTGGAGGGCCCGGCGGTGATCTGGCTCACGCCCGGAGTGCGCCACGGATACGGCTCCGACGCCCGGGGGTGGTCGGAGCACTGGGTGCTGTTCGAGGGCGAGCCCTTCGCGGCATTCGAGACGACCGGACTGGGAGGGCGCCACCGGCCGGTGCAGAAACTCCTCCGGCCGGTCGAAGACGCGGATGCGATCTTCCGTGAGCTCTGCGTGGCTGTCGCCGCGGTGGGGGCGCGGGCGGAGATCGCCGCATCGGTCGCGACGCAACGGCTCCTGCTCGCCATCCTCGATGCCGCGGATCCGGCGGAAGGGGCGGCGGCCGGTGCCACCATCGTCGACCTCGTCACTCGTGGTGCGACCCGGACCCTCTCGGTCGCCGAGCGGGCAGCCGCCGTCGGGCTCACCGCGCGCGAGCTGGGGGATGCCGTGCGTTCCGCGACCGGGTTCACAGTGAACGATCTGGTCATCGAGGTGCGCATCGCGCAGGCCCAGTCGCTCCTGGCGGAGACCAGGCTCGATGTGGGCCAGATCGCCGCGCAGGTCGGCTACGACGACGCGGCCTATTTCTCCCGACTCTTCCGGCGGCGCACGGGGGCCGCGCCATCGGCGTTCCGCCGGCAGCAGGCCCGATCGCGCTTCGACTGAATACTCCAAGTCGCGGTCGGTTCATCGCGGATAGTCCAATGATCCGGCGGAAAAGTCCATGGACGGAAGTCCAAGTGTCGCCGACGCTGGACTCATGCTCACCTCCAACGGATACACCCTCGACGATTCTCCGTCCCGCCTGGGCAGGATGGAGCCCGTGCCGGACGCCATTCGCAGCGACAAGGATGCGCTGTGGGATCGGTTGCGTCGCGACGGCTATCTCTATCTGCCGCAGCAGCTCGATCCGCAGCTGGTCGCCTCGTTCCGCGAGTACTACTTCACGGCGATGGCGGACACCGGGATCACGGAGCACGGTTCCGATCCCGCCGTCGGCATCGGCGCGCAGGGAGAGATCGACAGGGCGAAGATCCGCGCCGCCCTGTTCGAGGAGATCGTTCCGGGGGAGCGATACGCGGCGCTGACCGGACACCCCGACATCCGCGGGTGGTTCGAATGGTTCCTCGGCGATGACGTGCACCTGCACCGGCGCAAGATCATCCGCCACATCCGTCCGGGCGAATCGGGCATCGGCACCGCCACACAGGCACACTACGACCTCGTCTATCTGCGCGAGGGAAGCGAGCGCGTGCTCTCGATGTGGATCCCCCTGGGAGACTGTCCCGTCGAGCAGGGCGGTCTCACCTATCTCGAAGGCAGCCACCACTGGGCCCTCGCCGCCGAGCGGGAGCGCGGTGACAGGCCCCCGGCTGCGTCGATCACGGCCGACCTCCCCGCTCTCGCCGAGGCGCACGATGCGCGGTGGCTGCTCGCCGACTACCGGGCCGGCGACGTGATGGTCCATTCGTCGTACGTGGTGCACGCCAGCACCGACAACGTCGACCCGCAGGGGCGTATCCGTCTCTCCACCGACATCCGCTATCAGCGGGCATCCGAGCCGATCGACTGGCGCTGGCAGGAGCACTGGCACGAGGACGACGGTCTTTGAGCAGCCGGATCGCTCAGCCGCAGGTCTCGAACACGTAGGCGCCGTCGTCCGGTGTGACGAGATCGCGGTCGCGGAGCACCATCGCGGCGGGAGAGGCGTCGTCGGCGCACATCTCGGCGAAGGACCGCGGGAGCTCGTCGGCGTACTCGATGTCGATGACGTGGTCGCCGTAGACCGACGTGTAGGCCTCGCACTCCTCGTACGCGGCGCATTCCTCGGTGACGGCGAAGTCGAAATCGGCCCGCGCGCGGAGCGGAGCCGCGTTCTCGGCGGCGTTCTTCTGCCCGGCGGCGAGCCCCGCGGTGTGGGCGGCATCGACGAGGAGCGAGGCCAGTGCCAGGTTGTCGTCGAACGAGAGGGAACCATCGGACCGTGAGTACGAGTCGAGGTTGTCGAATTCCACCGCGTCGAAGCCGGCATCCGCGCATTCGTCGATCCAGGGCTTCACCGTCTCGGAGATCCTGTCTCGATGCTCCGCGGTCGAGGTGTCGAGCAGCGCCTCGTCCGGCCAGTCCGGATCGAACACGACCTCGCCCCCGCGCTGGAGCAGCAGATCGCGCGGCCAGTCTGCGAGTTCGCCCGGCTGCGTCTGGAAGCCGTTCACGTAGCAGATCGAGTACACGCCGGGTACGGGCTCGGCGCTCCGGTCCCGCCCGACGATGCCGACCTCGGGGCCCGGTGCGTAAGCTCCGCCCAGCTGGTAGTCGGGCACCGCGCCGGAGGGCGGAAGGGTGACGCCCGACGAAGGCGAATGCGCGGGCGCGGGGGAGCAGGCCGTCAGCGCGAGCGCTCCGACGACGATCAGACCGGCCCATCGGCCTCGCGCGAGTGCGGCCACGGTCATCGCGGCACGGGGCCGGTCGCGGCGGCGTCGGCCGGTGTCGGTTCGGCCGGATTGCGGCGGATGCCGATCCACGACACCACGCCGCCGATCACGAGCAGCGTCGCCGTGACCCATGCCGCGCTGTGGAACCCGTCGAGGTCGAGCGCACCGCCGACGATCGTCGACAGCATCGCCACCACGAGCAGCCCGGCGACACGCGAGACGGCGTTGTTGACGGCGGAGGCGATACCCGAGTGGTTCTCGTCGATCGCTCCGAGGATCGCGGCCGTGAGCGGAGCGACCGTGAGCGAGAGCCCGAGGCCCATCACGATCATCGCCGGCAGCACCTGCCACCAGTAGTCGAAGTCGGCCGAGACGAGGAGCAGCATGAGGGCGCCGACGGCCATGAGCAGCGGTCCGAGCGTCATGAAGATGCGCGGTCCCCACCGGCCGGCCCACTGGCCCGCGCGCGAGCTGACGAGGATCATCAGGATGGTCATGGGCAGGCTGGCCAATCCCGCGGCGGTCGCGCTGAGGCCCGCCCCCTGCTGCAGGTAGACGCCGACGACGAAGCCGTTGAGCGACAGGGCCGCATACACGAAGAAGGTGGCGAGGTTGCCCCAGCCGAAGTCGCGCACCCGGAACAGCCACAGGGGCATGAGGGGCGACGCCGAATGCTGCTGACGCCACAGGAACAGGGCGAACAGGGCGGCGCCGGCCACGGCCGGAATCCAGATCGCGGGCGACTGCCACCCCAGATTCGGCTGTTCGATGAGTGCGAAGACCACGGCGCCGAGTCCGACCGCGCACAGCGCCCCGCTCCACCAGTCGACCCTGATGCCACGGGGATGCTCGGGCAGACGAAGACGGGAGAGCAGGAGGAGAGTGATGCCGATCGGGATCACGTTGATGAGGAAGACGAAGCGCCAGGACAGGTAGTCGACGAACAATCCGCCCAGCAGTGGACCGACCAGCTGTGCTCCCGTGGTGAACGCCGTCCAGACGCCGATCGCCCTCGACTGCACGTCGGAGCGCATGGTCGCGGTGATCAGTGCGAGCGAGCTCGGCACCAGCAGCGCACCGGCGGCCCCCTGCGCGGCCCTGGCGATGATCAGGACGAGTGGATCGAATGCCGCGGCCACGGCGATGGATGCCACGCCGAAGGCGATCAGCCCGATACGCATCACCAGCACCCGGCCGTAGGCGTCCGACACCGATCCGGCCAGCAGGATCAGGGCACTCAGAGTGATCAGATAGGCGTCGACGACCCACTGCTGGGTGGTGATGCCGCCTCCGAGTTCGCGACTGATCGCGGGCAGCGCCACGTTGACGACCGTGCCGTCGAGGAACGTCACGAAAGACGCGAGCACCGCGATCGAGATCACGAGGCGCTGGAGCGGGGCGAAGGAGGCCACAGGCCGACCATACCGCCGTCATCGGACGCCGGGGCCGGTGAAGATCGGGGCCGGCGAAGATCAGGCAGGCTGCTCTGCGGGGGTGGGAAGCGGTGCGGCTGTCCCTGCGCGGAGAAGATCGCCGAGGGCACGCGTCCCGCCCTCGGCGACGGCGCGTCGCTGGCGCTGCGCACCGGACCCGTCGGTGCGCAGCCGATCCATGCCGTCGCGGACCCGATCCTCGTCGCCGAGTTCGCGGAGCGTGGGAGCGATCGCGGACAGCATGCGGTCGGCGAGCTTCCAGGCGTCTTCGGCCTCGCCGGTCGTCGGATCGAGCAGGCGTGCGTCCATCCCTCGACGGGCCGCCGTCCACAGAGAGGCGTCGATGCCGTCGACGCCGATGTCGGCGAGCGGCAGATCGGTGGTGAGCACGAGTGCGCGGGAGAGGAGCGCGGCGGACACCGAGTCCTCGGCCGTCAGTTGGGCGTCGAAGACCCGGACCTCGACGGTCGGGTACCGCTCCGATATCCGGGCCGACCATGAAAGCGACGCCGCATCGGTGAGCGCGCCGACGTCGATGAGACGCTGCACACCTGAGCGATAGTCGTCGTAGTCGCGGAAGCATGGCGGGGCCCATGACGACGGCAGCCGACGGATCAGGATGCTGCGCCAACTGGCGAAGTCGGAATCCCGTCCGTTTACGAACGGGCTGTTCCCGGTGAGCGCCAGCAGCACGGGGAGCCAGCCGCGCACCCGGTTCAGGGCGCGGACCCGCTCCTCGT
Source organism: Microbacterium sp. K27 (assembly GCF_004794435.1). Classification (NCBI taxonomy): domain Bacteria; kingdom Bacillati; phylum Actinomycetota; class Actinomycetes; order Micrococcales; family Microbacteriaceae; genus Microbacterium; species Microbacterium sp. K27. Next base: position 171,247 of record NZ_SSDK01000036.1, on the reverse strand, counting down.
CGTCGGTGACCTCGACGTGCACGTGCAGCCCGTTGACCTCGTGGTCGCGCGTGAGATGTCCGAGCTGCGATGCGACGTCGTCGTAGTGCGGCGAGGGCGATACGGCGGAGGACCGGGTGGAGGCGAACGGGGTGCCGGTGCCGGCGGCGATGGCATGCTGATCCTGGGCGTGCCATCCGATGAGGCCGCGCAGATGGGCCAGCTGCGCTTCAGCGTCCGTCGCGGTCGTGACCGGCTCGGTGAGGCACTCGATCTGCGAGGTCAGGTACTCTCTCGTCACCTCTCCGCCCGTCCGGAGGCGCGTGATGCGCTCGCGAGTGCCGGCGGTGAGCGTCACGGGCACCAGCGAGTGCGCATCGAGGAAGAGGAACTCCTCCTCGATGCCGAAGCGCGCCATCCCCGGCCTCAGTGATTCCTGAGCGCGGAGATCAACTCGGATTTCCGCTTGCCGCTGTAGCCGGTCAGACCGAGTTCCTTCGCACGCGCGCGCAGCTCCGGCACGGTCCAATCCTCGTAGTCTCCGTGTTCGCCGCCGCGGCGCCCCACGGCACTGCGCCCCTCTTTCGCCGCGGCGTTCGAGATGCGCGCGGCCTTCTCCTTCGAGGCGCCGTCTTTCCTCAGCTCTTCGTACAGCTCGGGATCCTTCAGCGAGTTGTCGCGTCTTCCTGGCATGTGCTCGTCTCCTTCGCGCACTCGGAGGGGGTAAGTCAACCCCCTCGGGCATAACGCTTCCCACGGCTAGCGTGGAGGCACCACAGTCGGGCGTTCGCGCCTGCCGAAAGAAGGGAAAGACCGATGAACATCCTCCTGATCATCGTCATCGTCGTCGCAGTGATCCTTGCGATCACCGGAGGACTGGTGCAGTCGCTCCAGTTCCTCCTGTGGGTCGGGCTCGTCCTCCTCGCGATCGCTGTGATCGCCTGGTTGATCCGAGCGATCAGCGGCAGCCGCAAGGTCTGACGACTCCACACGTCTGACCCATCGAGGTGAGGCCCGCCGTTCGGCGGGCCTCACCTCTTCGGTGTGTGGGGCGTCTTACTTCTCGAACGCGTCCCGGACGCTGTCGCCGGCCTTGCCCGCGGCGTCCTTCACGTTCTCGCCGGCCTGCTTGGCGGAGGCCTTGACCTGATCCGCCTTGCCCTCGGCTTCGAGCTTCTCGTTGTCGGTGAGCTTTCCGACGCCTTCCTTGACCTTTCCGGCGGCCTTCTCGGCGGCGTTCTTGATGTCGTCTGCGGCACTCATGTGCGGCTCCTCTCGTAGGCGGATCGATTGCTTCCGACACTCTCACTCCTGCGGAGAAGCGGCCACGGGATTGACAATCGGCTCGCACCATGACAACGTTCGGCGCCCATCGACTCATGCACCGGGAAGGACTAGCCTGGCGCCAGGCGGGTGGTCCTGCCCGCGGACCTCGACCAAGGAAGCGGTGTGCGATGGACTCGATGATGATGGGCGCCATGTCGAAGAACATGGAGTCGATGCCCGACATGCAGATGATGGACATGGCCGTCATGCAGGCGTGCATGGATGCGTGCGCTGCCTGCGAGCAGGCCTGCACGGTGTGCTCGACGCAGATGATGGACTGCTCACCGGCGTGCATGAACGGCGCCGACATGTGCAACACCATGATGCGGTCGATGATGCGGATGCAGGGCATGACCCCGGCGTCGATGATGGCGATGCTGAACGCCTGCATCGCGATGTGCAGGACGTGCATGGACGCGTGCGCGCGGCATGCCGACGAGAGCGACGTCTGCCGGATGTGCGCTCAGGCGTGCCAGGCCTGCATGGACGCCTGCTCGGCCATGAAGGACATGCTGATGGCGAGCGCCTGAACCGGAGGCGGGCTCAGGCGGCATCGACCCGGATCGTCATCGACGAGGCTGGCATGCTCGACCAAGACCTCGCCCACGCGCTCATCACCATCGCTGACAAAACCGGGGCTGGTGTCGCACTCATCGGCGACCGTGCGCAGCTGCCCGCCGTCGGACGCGGCGGTGTCCTTGACCTGGCCGTCGCGGCATCCCGGCGCCCCATCGACCTCACCGAAGTGCACCGGTTAAGGACAAGGAGTACGCGAAGCTCACGATCGCGATGCGCGACCGTCACGAACCCGGAAGGCTCGAACGCGGCAACATCACCATCCACGCCACCGACGCGGAAGCCTGGACAGCGATCAGCACGGACGTCGTCCGCAAGGCCGAAGCCGGCGCAACCGTCGTCGTCACCTCCAACGACGCCGCGACACAGCTGAACTCCCTCGCCCAAGACGCCCGCGCCCGCGCCGGCCACACCCGCACACCAGCAGTTGAGGTCGCCGGCAGCGACGGCCTGAACATCCGTGTCGGCGACCGCATCATGACCCGCAGCAACGACAAAGACCTGCGTGTCGTGAACCGCGACACCTGGACCGTCGCCCGCGTCCACCGCGACGGATCTGTGACCGTGAAGGAGCACGGGCGGAAGGCACGCTTACCCGCCGAGTACGTCGAGGCACACACGCACCTCGCCTACGCCTCGACTGAGTACGGCGTCCAGGGCGCCACCGTCGACTTCGCGCACGACATCGTCACCGACTCGTCCAGCGCGCAAGCCGTCTACGTTTCCGCGACCCGCGGCCGGGAGCACAACACCCTGCACCTGGTCGCCGGCGACGTCGACGTCGCCGAAGCACGCTCCATCTTCACCGGAGCGCTGCGCCGCGAATCCGGAGACCGCGGTGTCGAAGCCGCCTGCGAGAACATCAGCCGCGACCTCCACGGCATCGTCCTCCCCGCCCCCGGCGTCGACCTGAAGCTGCGCGACGAGCTCGCAACCGCGAGCTGGGAGAAACGGCCCCCGGGGATCTCTGACACCGACCCCGCTGCCGGGATCGCCGCGCTCGAGCAGGAGTACCGGAGCGCACTCGAGGGGGTATCCAGCGCCGAACACGAACGCGTTGGAGCACACGAACGCGCAAGCATCGCAACCTGGGAACGTGACTACGCGATGGTGGAACAGGTGCGCGTCAACGCGACTGAAGCCACATTCTTCCGCCGTTGCACTGCCGAGGAGGCCTACGAGAGAGCGCGGCGACAGTTCATCAGCAAGCACGGCAATGAACCAGCTCCCCAGCCTTCCGAGCAGCTGCGCGAGACATGGCGCCGTGAAGCGATCGCGCCCGGCTGTGACGAACGCCTGGGCGCTGCTCGTCGGAGCGTCCAGGACACGATATGACTGGATATCCGGCTTATCGCTGCGAGGACTATTCGCCCTCAATCGCCCGCCGTGGGGAGCCTTGAAGGCTGAGGTCCTTCAGGATCGACGTCACCAGACCTTCGGTCGAAACGTCGTCCCGCGTACGCGCGTTTCGTCGTGCCAGGGGAGCGGTTGCCACCCGTCGTACCGGTCGCGGATCGTGTCCTCGCCGAACTTCTTCAACAGTGGCCGTCCTGCGTGGCGACGGATCGTCTCGTCGAGACCGATGTCGAACTGGTAGATCCGGGTCTGCCCGCGGTGGCCGTCGTGCGGGCACTTGAACAGCGCTGAGTAGTCGCGCAGATTGACGATTCCGTGCCGTCGTGGGCCTCGTCGCCGTTTAGCACTACTTCGATTCCCTTTCTGTCCACCAAAGAGGGGACAGACAGCCGGTGGCGAGTGATGATTGCCTGGAGGTAGAAACCGGCCTGGCAGTGAACAGACCGGAGAAAGAGAGGCGGTGCGCATGGCTCCCTACGACATCGTGTGGTCCATTGGGTTGGTGCCGGTGCTCGTTCTCACGGGGGCGGCGCTGGTGAGCTTGTTTCGACGGGCACCTCGGATGACTCTCATTGTGTCGCTCGTGTGGTTCTTCGTGATCGTTTTCCTGCCCATCGTCGGGCCGCTTCTCTGGTTCCTGTTCCGCGCCGTCCACCGAAATAGGCCAGAGATGGAGAACTCATGAAAGTATTCAGCACGACCCTTGCAACGGCGGTAGCTCTGAGCGCCGTCCTCTTTGTTGGGGCCCCGGCACACGCTGCCGGATCAGATCTGTCCAGTACGAACGAACAAGCGATACGGGAAGCGTTGAGCACCGTAGCAGTCGATCCGGACACGCAGGACGCCCTTGTGCAGAAGCTCGAGGACGGGGTGCTGTGGGACTCGATGACGGGGGAAGCGCCGGTCGACGTCGAGACTGAGGTGCGCGATGGATACACCGTCACCACCGAGCACTTCGCAGACGGATCCGTCACGGAGACCGGCCAGGAAATCGGTCAGGAAGCTACCCAGGCCGAACTCGCGGCGATGGTCGCAGCCGCCGCGCCTTTCCTCGATGATGGATACACCGGCGACTACACGGTGACTCCGCTCACAAGCCGTGCGAGTGGCATCACCAGCTGTAAGTTCGGATACAGCGCGGGCGTGCGATACGCCAGCAACTGCCACATCTACTACCACGGCGTAACGGCGAGCAACAGCTTCAAGGCGAACTACCAGCAGTGGAGCGGTGGTTCGAAGGCTCAGTACATCAACGGAACAGCGCAGTTCGTGTCTGTGACCATGACCGTCTCGAACGAGGCGGTCAACACCTACGACAACGGAACTCGTATCCGGTACTCGTTCACCACCGGCCTCGCGGGTTGGGGGAGCATCCCCGGATACCTGCAACTAAAGGTCACGCCCACCGGTACCGCCGTCACCTACGGCTAAGCCTCGGCCGATGGAGGGCCCTCCCAGCAAATGACGGAAGGACCCTCAATTGCGCAACCAGCGGTGCGCCCGCGGTAGAACGCAGCTTGGAACAGCTTCGAGTCCATCTGACCGAAAAAGCGGGCTCCCGGCCACTCAACTCTGAGTGGCCGGGAGCAGCTGCTTTGGAAGCGCGAATCGAGGGCAAGGGAGAGTCTGGTGATCGGGGATCATTGCGGCGATCTTCTCGATCACTCCGGAGGAGCATTCGTCAACCGAACTGAAATAAGATCCATTATCGGTTATTCCTCATTAACCAAATGACTGCTCTGGTGACCGAATACTGAGGATTCGATCGGAGAAGGCGGCATCGACGAGGCTGGGCATCTCGTCTGGGTCAACAGCGGAGAGGTCCACGTTAGGGTCCGCGTACGCGTCCACCCCTAGACGTCCGGAGCCGTTGCCCCATAGAAATAGCCGGATTCCGTGAACTGTGAGCGCGGTCTTGATCACAAACGCGCTGAGGAACGCGACGTTGTTGTGCTGTAGTTCTTGTTCAAAGACCTTCTCCCGCGGCCCGTAGCTGTAGTGCCCATCGATCAGATTCTCGCGCACTAAGCCATCCACTGCGTCGGCGAAACGTTCGTAGTCGTCTTCGGTGGACAGCTGTCGAAGCTCGCGGAGGTCAAGAACAACATCCCTCGAATGAAGCGATGACACTCGCTCGGGAGGGTCTGCCAGCACCAGTGGCCGGAGGCTGGCATATATCGCGTAGTGCAGTCGTAGTTGGTCGCTCGACAACCGGGAAACGACCGACGTCCAGGCGACCCCGGCGTCGTCATGGCCGGACGGGCTGCGGGAAGACGAGAGAACTCCGCTCAGATACTCGGAGACGACGGCGGCGTCCGTGAACTGTGCGCTTTCAAAGACTTGTGATGCTACCCGTGTACTTGCGAACCCAGGATCTTCGCCTCGTGCGCTTGCTGCAGCTTCGCGCGCTTCAGTCTTGGCGAGAAGGCGTCGAAGGTTGCCTTCTCGAAGGCGATCTGCCCAATTCTCCCCGATTACATCAGCGCTCGGGCCGAATAGGCGGGTAATGAGGTTGGCAGCGACCTTCGTGCCCTCGGCCGAGCTGTCACTGAGTGCTTTTGAAGCGGCGCCGAGAGCTGCAGTTGACACGGGATCCATGGCGGAACACTACCGTGCGGATCCGGCCTCAATCGCGCCCGCCCAGAACTACTGAGAATCGGGACGCGGAGCATCGTTCGACTACTTCCGATCCGATCGCATCAGTGTTGCCAGGACCGCGTCTGCACCGTGCAGCTGCGGTTTGCGGTAGGCGTGTTGGATCCAGCTCACGACGCCCGTGGTTGCGGCTGCTGCTGCGCCTACGGCTGCGCCTAACGCCAGGTTGTCAGAAGTGGCTGTGGTGGCAAGCGTCGAGATGGTGCCGTACAGGAGAAGTTCTGTCACCGCGGCCTTGGTGGCGCGTTGCTTCTGGCCGGAGAGTTCTCGCTCTACGCGTCGAACCTGAGGCTCGAATACGTCTTTGGCGCGCTCCTCTAGTTCTTGAGGTGTCGCGGCTCCTGCGTCGCGGGCAAACGTGCGTAACTGCGCACGCCAGTCAGCGAAATCGGCAGAGGACGCTCGTATCGCCGCCGCCTCGCGAATGGATACGTCTGTCGTGGGCAGCACGATCGAGGACACCTGAGCAAGTATCTGTGGTGGGTAGCCAGCCGTGGGCGTTGCGTTGACCTTTGCTTTCAGCAGCGCGAGATCTCCAGGCCGACTGGGCGCATACGTGGCCTGCGCGGAGTCCGCGACGGCCAGTGTCTTTGCCAGGTAGAAGAAGAAGTGTTGATATTCCCACGCTGCGTCGGCAGGCTTCAGCCGTCCGCTGCCAGTGATGTGGAAGCCTCGCAGGTTGTCCCAGAGTGGCAGCCTTGCGTCCTCATCCTGGAGGGAGCGCATCACGGTCTGCATTCGTTCAGAGCGGGCATCGAACCGAACTGATGCTTCTAGAGCGGATCGGCGTCTCCTCAAGACAGCCCATTGGTTGCGCAGGATGATCACGCCGGATCGGATCGGTATCTCGAGTTCATACAAGTTTCGAGAGATCTCCGACAGGCGAGCGGCGACACCGGCCCAATCGTCGCCAAAGCTCGCGGCGGAGTCGGCATGAGCCCAGATAGCGCCACCGGTGCTGATCCGCATTGTTTCACGCCCGTTTCGCATGTACCGAAGATCGCGCAGGGTCGGCAGGGCCGAGGTGTCAGCGAAGAAGTCGGCGAACGGGTCCAGTGCGAGGAGTTGTGGATAGTAGAGAAGAGCGTCACTCAGTTCCGCTCGAGCTACGGGATCCTCCCAGTACCGAGCGAACATTCCCCCCATCACGTGAGTCCCCTCAGGCGCGGCGCGTTCTGCGTCTGCCTGACTAAACTCCAGCAGCCGGTCGCGAAGATCCTCAAGCTGGGCTCGGGATAACTTGCCCCAGGCCAGTCGGTCGCCGCGTTCGCCCAATGCGTTCTCTATTACATCTAGAACAGTTGCCTGTACGTGCTCCATGCTCTTCTAGCCCCCACCGATCGTCGAAGTTCCATCAGTTCTGCCTCCACTATGGCCCGAGCGGGTCAGAACCTGAGTGCTCCTCTCTTTGGACGGTGCTGGGGTTTCGAATGGGTAGGCGCTCTCTTCAGCGCAAGTGGGGGCGGTACCGTAGAACCGTGTTCTATGCCTATGTTGACGAGTCGTACACGACAGATCGCTACTACGTCGCTGCGGCCGTCGCCGACGAAGCTGCTTGGGCGTGCGTTGACGCCAAGCTCACAGAGATCAGGGTAAGAACCCACAACGCGCACGGAACCCCGCTTGATATTGAGTTCCACGCCGACGAGCTCATGAACGGGCGCAAGGATTGGGCTCCGCTGAAGGGGAAGCACCGTGAGGCCGCCGGCATCTATGCGGCCGTCCTCCAGGCTGCATCTGACTGCAGCGTGCGGTTCGTGCTCCGAGGGCTCGATCTCCAGAGGCTGCATGCCCGCTACAAGTACCCGGACCATCCACATGCGATCGTTCTGGGGCACACGCTCGAGCGGTTGCACGAGCGCTCAAGGGACCATCACATGAGTGCAAAGGTCACTGTCGTCGCCGATGAGATCGCTACTCAGGCGCAGCATCTCGACCAGTTCGAGGGATATCAGAAGTGGGGCACGCCCGGCTACCGAAGCTCGACGCTCTCGACGATCGTGGCGCCTATCTCTTTCGCTCCGTCGCACTCCGTGAATGGGCTCCAGATCGCGGACTTCGGCGCCTACCTGCACCGGCGCCGATCGACGCAGACGGAGCGCCACCCACAGGCGGTGCGCGTCATGTCCAGGCTCAGCGGGATCCTCGACGAGATGACGGCGCACAACCACACCTGGGAGCCGTAAAAGAACTAGGACCCCGCAATGCGAGGTCCTAGGCGTGCAACGTTCCGGTAACCGGCCCGTCGCTGTTTTTGATTCTACTACATCGGCTGCCTGAGGTGGCGGGCTAGTCGGTGTCCATGCGTTCGTGGGGTTCGTGGCCGGCGCCGTCGCATCGTTGGAAGACGCCGTACTCGCGGCTGGTGAATTGTGGGATGTGGTAGTCGAGGATCTCGCGGTAGAAGGTGTGTAGTGAGGGGGGGCGCCCTTGATGCGGAGGCGCATGAGGGTCCATTCGTCGTAGATGCCGGCGAGCCGGTGCACGGCGTCGGGGTGCTCGGTCCAGCGGATGCACCATCGCCCGGATTTCACGAGCCCGATCGTGCCGGTGAGGTAGTCCTGGAATGTGCCTTCCACCCACTCGACGAGCTCAGGCGGCGCGGTGGTGAGAGGGACACTCCATGCGAGCAACGAGACCGATGATTCGTCTTCGTCGTCCTCGGTAACCGGTGTGCTCTTCGCCGCGTCCAGCGTCTCGAGGGCGACGTCGAGCTTTCGTTGTGCGGGGGTGAGCTCGTGGTGGGCTTCTTCGTGGCGCCGTGCTGCGCGTGCGTGTGCGCGGGTCTTCTTGGCGAGTTCGCGTTGCGCGGCCGCAACCTGCCAGGGCAGTTTCGCGTCGTCGCTCGTGTAGTCATCGACCTTCGCTTCCGCGACAGTGACATCGTCGTTCGCGTCGGCCAGCGCATCGTCGGCGGCGTCCGCTTTCTCCTCGGCGCTGTGCAGAGCCTTCTCGGCAGCGGCGACGTCCATCGCAGCGGCGGCGATCGCGAGCTCGTCGACGACGAAGCCGTCTTCGGCGGTCTCAGACATAAGCGTCCTCCTCCACCTGGTGGTGCACACGTTCGGGGCGCATCGCGACCAGCTGCCGGAGGCGCTTGTCTGTGAACCACGGCCGCGCCCGTACGAGCGCGGCCCGGCATCCGGAGGCGAAGACGATCATGCGGCCGACGGAGAGGGCGTCGAGATCTGCGACGTCCATGATCCGTTCCGTGCGGCGGGAGACCTGTGTGGAGCCACTGCCACGGCCGGCGCTGGTGGAGCGTTCGGTGTATTCGTAGTCGCCGATCAGGTCGGACACGTTGCGGTAGAACGACGCGGAGGCGTTACCGCCGGCGTAGATCCACCACATGGACGCAGCGAGCAGCTTCTCGAATCCACCGTTCGGCCATACCTGCTTACCCTGGTCCTCGCGCTGCAGAATTGTCACGACGACGTTGCCGCGGGCGCGGTAGTGGCTTTACCTGTCGGGAAGGGTCGGGGCTCAGGGCCCGATCAGACGGCTGCGACGTTGAACGGCGTGCCGCCGACGGCCAGCACGCCGTAGCGCGCGTGGAGTGCGACGGGGGTGCCCGGAGCGGCTTCGAGCGCAGCGCCGGAGCCGTTCCACAGATCGTGCGCTTCGCCGTCGAGCGTGCGCACCACGAGGTCTCCCGATACCGCGTCGGCAGACTCGACCAGGGCGTCGACCCACTCCGTGGGCGTCGCCGAGGCGATGCGTGCCTGGATGAGGTGCAGAGCATGGCCGGGGGCGAAGGAGGAGCACCGGCCGCCGTGGCTGCACATGCACGCCGCACGCTCACGCACCGGGAGGGGCGAAAGGCGGTTCAGCGGCGTGGACACGGTGGTCTCCTTCTGGTCGGACGTTCCGGAAAGACTAAGACGCCCGTCGCGCTGTGCCCAGGCGGGCCGACACGGAGTGAAACAAACGGGTGTAAGCTCGCCGGGTGCTGTCGTCGATGAGCGCCCACGGGGCGCAGAACGGAGCTGCAGGCGCCTTCCGCGCCGCAGACAGAGGCTGAGGACCCACCGGAGGCGGAACCCCCGTCCCCGGTGTCGTGACGTACCCGGCATCCGCGTCCGGGACCTTCCTCCCATCGACTCGCCCTCGCGGCGACCACCCCGAAAGCACTCATTCTCATGCGTCCCATCGACGAGCGCGCCATCCGCGCCTCCTTCCTCAACGCCTCCCGCAAGGAGGTCTCCGACCTGACCCTGCCGCACGGCTTCGCCGAGATCGACTTCGATCGCCTCGACTTCCTCGGCTGGGCTGACCCGAAGATGCCCCGCCGGGCCTACGTCGTCAGCTGGATCGACGACGCCCCGGTCGGCGTCTTCCTGCAGCGCGCCGAACAGCGCGTGATCGCGCGGGCGCAATGCTCATGGTGCGAAGACGTCACGCTCCGCAACGACGTGCAGCTGTACGTGGCGCGCAAGGCCGGGCCGGCCGGACGCAAGGGCGACAGCGTGGGCGTGCTCACCTGCGCCGAGTTCGGCTGCAACCACAATGTCCGCATCCTGCCGCCCCTGGCCTACCAGGGGTTCGACCGCGAGTTCGCGCGCGACCTGCGCATCCTGCGACTGCAGGAGCACGTGGCCGGCTTCCTCGCCGAGGTCGCGGGGCAGGCGGGCTAGGCGATCCCGGCTTCGGATTGCTCCGGTCGCACTTCCTGTCGCCCGCGAGGCGCGCAGGCGACAGAAAGTGCGACCGGAACGGCGGGGTGGATGACGGAACTAGGCGATCCGGGCGCGCACATGCGCCCAGGCGGGTGCGGCCAGTTCCGCCGACCGACGGGCGAACTCGTCGAAGCTGCGACGACCGGGCCAATCGGTCGGCAGCATCGAGGGGGGAAGCCCCGGGTCGGTGTACGGCAGCACCCGCCAACGGTCGATCAGCTGCACGTACGCGGCGAACGGCTCGGCGGGCAGCGTCGCGAGCCCGCCCTGGAAAGAGAGGTGCTCGCCGCGCAGCGCCTCCAGGTCCCACCACTGCGCCGCGGCCTCGATCAGCGTGCCGGCGGGCACGGGCACGGATGTCGGGAACAGCGTCGCCCAGCCGCGCACGTCGAGTTCCTGGAGGATCTGCTCCACCTCCGCCTGAAGGTGGCCGGGACAGATCCACAGCGCCGGCGATACGACACCCGCGCCGATCCACTGCAGCCGTCGACGCAACTGGTGGCGTACGCTCCGTGCGCTCTCGGGGATCGAGAACGACACCAGGCACCAGGTGTCGGCATCCGTCATCTCCCGCATCTCGAAGATGCGTCGATCCCCACGTTCCAGCATCCCGGTGGCTGCGGGATTGAGGCGATAGCCGATCTGCTCTTCGCGCGAGGCGAGCAGCAGGCCCTTCTGCTTGAGGCGGGCGACACCCGTGCGTGCCTGTGCCGCTTCGATGCCCAGGTCGCCGGCGAAAGCGACCAGGTCGGCCGTCGAGATCCATCCGCCGAGCGGGCGCAGGAAGACGCCGATGAACGTCCGCAGCAGCGAGGCGGTGCTGCCGGGGCGCGCATCGATGTCGTCGAGCACGGGGGCGACGGCGGGGTCAGAGGTCACCGGACTCCAACGCGTCACGCACCGCGAGAACGCCGGTGACCGTCTCGACGTGCGAAGTGCTGAGCGGGGAGAGGCCGAGGCGGATGCCATCCGGGAACCGGAAGTCGGGGATGATGCCGTCCGCCCACAGGCGCCGCGTGACCTCACGGAAGTCGGGGTGGCCGATCGTCACATGACCGCCGCGCACCTCGGCGTCGCGGGGGCTGAGCAGTCGCACGCCGAGAGGGGCGAGCAGCTCGTCGTAGGCCTGCACCGCAAGATCGGTCAGCGACTGCGACTTCACCCGCACGCCCTCGATCGTCGAGTGCTCGATGAGGTCGAGCATCCCCTGCATCGCGAGCATCGACGTCACCGGGGGCGTGCCGCTGAGCAGCTGGCGGATGTCGCCGGACGGTACGTACTCCGGCCCCATCGCGAAGATGTCGGCCGCGCTCCACCAGCCCTGGATCGGCTGGCGCAGCACGCCCTGCAGTCCGTGTCGGAGGTAGGCGAAGGCGGGGGAGCCCGGCCCGCCGTTCAGATACTTGTAGGTGCAGCCGACAGCCATGTCGACACCCCACTCGTCGAGCTGCATCGGCACGACGCCGGCCGAGTGGCACAGGTCCCATATCATCAGTGCTCCGGCCTCATGCGCGGCAGCCGTGATGCCCGGCATGTCGGCCAGGGCGCCCGAGCGGTAGTCGACATGGCTCAGCGACACCAGCGCGGTGCGTGCGGAGACGACGGCCTCGACGTCGGCGACGGTCACCCCGTGCACCGGGTCGGGTTCGAGCCAGCGCAGAGTCATCCCGGTCTCGACGGCCACCCCCTCGGCGAGGAACCGGTCGGTGGGGAAGTTGCCGGCCTCGATCACGAGTTCGGTGCGGGTGGGATCGGCGCTCGCGGCGGCGCGCATGAGCTTGTAGATGAGCACGCTGGTCGAATCGGCGACGACCGTCTGCCCGGCAGCGGCACCGAGCGCCACCCGCCCGATGCGGTCACCGAGCTCCATCGGCAGCGCCATCCACTGCTCGTCCCAGGAGCGGATCAGCCGTGTTCCCCAGTCGTCGCGCACGAACGCGGCGAGCTTGTCGGGCATGTCGCGCAGCGGTCGGCCGAGGGAGTTGCCGTCGAGGTAGGCCGTGACGCCCGGGGCTTCGGCGAACGCGTCGAGGTGGGCGCGCAGCGGATCGGCGGCGTCGAGAGCGCGGGCATGCGCGAGGAGCGAGGGGTCGGATGTCGTGGTCATGTCACACCTTCAGATCTGCGGGGGTGAGGGGGCGGGCGTCGAGCGGATCGGCGGTCGAGGCTGGTCCTCCCGAGAGGAGGAGCACGGAGGTCGGGTCGAACGGATCCCCGGGTGCGAGTGCGCGCAGGAGGGCGGCGTCGTCGAGCCCGGCTTCGCGGAGGGCGGCGATCTCGCGCGGGTTCAGGTCGACCGGCATCGGCCCGTTGCCCAGATCGGTGCCGTAGAGCACGGTCCCGCCTGCGGCGTGGAAGCGGCGCACGTTGTCGATCGCGATCGCGCGCTCGGGGTCTTCGTGGATCGCGAGCGTCGAGATCCACGAGGCCGAGGCCGCCTGGCGCACGATCTCCGCGTCGTCGAGGCGCTCCGTGAACGGGGCATGGGCCAGGTGGGAGGCTCCGAGACGCACGACGCGCTGCGCTTCGCCCGCCCCTTCGGCATGCGCGACGACCGCGAGGCTGTGCTCGTCGGCCGCCCGCACGATCGCGCGGAAGAGGTCGTCGGAGAGCACCGGTCCTGCGGCGCTGTTGCTGGTGACCTTGAGGCGGGTGGCTCCGGCCGCCGCCATCCCGGCGACCGCGGCGGCGGCGGAATCCGCGTCGGTGATCTCGCGGACGGAGCCCTCCGGTGCCCAGTCGCGGTCGGAGGGGTAACCGCCCGGAGCGGTCAGGAAAGCGCCGGCATAGTCGATCGCGACCGCCTGCACGGCGAGCCGGCTCAGCACCTGGGGGTTGCCGCCGAGGTCGATCACGCGGCCGAGGCGCGACCCTGCCAGCAGGCCGTGCTCGACGAGCTGCAGGTGCACGTGGTGGTCGGTGAATCCGCCGGTGATGGCGCCGCGGATGCGGGGGAGGTCGGGGGTGGGGCGCTCATCGCGCAGCCGCACGCGCCCGTCGGCGAGCTCGACGACGCCCTCGCGCCATGCGGTCCCGTCGAAGAACGTCGCGGCCTTCATCAGCTGCCGATCTCGGTGCGCACGGTGTAGAGCTCGGGGAAGAACGTCAGGTCCAGCGCGCGCTGGAGGAATCCGACCCCGCTGGAGCCACCGGTGCCGACCTTCATTCCGATGGTCCGGGCGACGGTCTTGAGGTGCCGGAAGCGCCAGAACTGGAAGTTGTCCTCGAGGTCGACCAGGTCTTCGCACGCCTCGTACAGGTCCCAGTACCGGCTCGGGTCCTGGTAGATCTCGCGGATCGCCGGCACCAGCTCCGGGGTCTCCCGGTACGGCTCGCGCACGTCGCGCTGGAGGATCGAGCTCGGGATCGGCAGCCCACGGCGGGCGGCGAAACGCAGGAATTCGTCGTACAGGGTCGGCTTCTCCCACTCGGCGGTGAGCAGAGCGAGATTGGCGGGGTGGTCGGCGAAGACGCTCAGCATCTTCGCATTCTTGTTGCCGAGGGCGAACTCCACCGCCCGGTACTGCACGGACTGGAAGCCCGACGAGTTGCCCAGTGCCCCGCGGAACTGTGCGTACTCGGTGGGGGTGAGCGTGGCGAGCACCGACCACTGCTGTGTCATCACGTCTTGGATGCGCTTGACCCTGGCGATGCGCTTCAGGGCCTCGCGCAGGTCGTCGCGGGCGAGCAGCTCGCGAGCGGAGGACAGCTCATGCAGCAGCTGCTTGAGCCACAGCTCGGTGGTCTGGTGCTGGATGATGAACAGCATCTCGTCGTGGTGCTGCGGTGCGCTCACCGGGTGCTGCGCGGTGAGCAGCTGGTCGAGCGCCAGGTACGAGCCGTAGGTCATCCGCCCCGAGAGGTCGGTGACGATACCGGATTCGAGGGCGCGTTCGTTCTCGGTGTGCATGCGCCGAACATATCACTATCGTGGCGAGCGTCACAGGAGTGTTATGTCACGCTGGCGGCTCTTTCAGAGCGCGGGGGTGCGCGTCGGCGGCGTGCGACGCGTGCCGGGGCCGCCTGCCGCTTCGAATGCCGAGGCGAAACGCAGCAGTCGCGTGTCGTCGTACGCCCGTCCCGCGAATGTCAGCCCGATCGGCATGTCGATGTCGCTCATCAGTCCCATCGGCACGGTGACGGTCGGGATGCCGAGGTGACGTATCGCGAGGTTGCCGTTCGCGATCCACACGCCGTTGCGCCAGCCGAGGTCGGCGGATTCCGGGTTCACGTCCATGTCGGCCGGCCCCACATCGGCCACCGCGGGGAAGACCACGGCGTCGAGCCGGAGCACGTCCATCCACACCTCGAGGTCACGGCGGCGCGTCTCCTCCAGGCCGCGCAGCCCGTCTTCGAGCTCGGGCATGTCCCTGAACGAGACGTCGGGATGGCGGCGCACCCAGTCCGGATACTCGGCGATATCGTCGTCGAACCCCGTGTAACGGTCGGGAAGCGCGCCCACCGGATGCGGGAAGATCCTGGCGCCGTCGACGTCGGCGAGCGAGCGCAGGCCCGGGTCGCCGTTCGCCTGCAGGAAGTCCTCCCACGCCCACGCCGAGAGGTCGACGATCTCGCGGTGCAGGTACTCGGGTGGCACCAGGCCGCGAGTCGCGATGGTGTGCGCCCCCGGACGGTCGCCCTCGTAGTTCGACACCACGGGGAAGTCGACCTCGATCACGGTCGCTCCGGCAGCGGTGAGGACGCGGCGGGCGGCCTCCCAGCGCGCGATGATGCTCGCCCGTGTGTCGATGCGCTGACCGGTGGGGCCGCCGATGCCCGGGCTGTCGGTGCTGCCGGCATCCGGGTCCGCATTGATGTACATGCGGGGGATACCGATGCGTGCACCGACGAGCGTGCGCGCCGTGTCCGCGGCGAGGGCGCGATACGACTCCGGGCGGACGGCGGATGCGGCGGGCAGCTCGACCCACGGCTGCGCCCGCCAGAAGTCGCCGCGGGTCTCGGCGTCGTCGGCGACGATCACGTCGAGCACCTCGAGCAGATCGGCCATCGAGCGGGTGTGCGGCACAACGACGTCCATGGTCGGCACGAGAGGCCAGTTCCCGCGGGTCGAGATCACGCCGCGTGAGGGGGTGTAGGCGCACAGCGCGTTGTTGGTCGCGGGGCCCCGGCCGCTCGACCAGGTCTCCTCGCCGAGGCCGAAAGCGGCGAAACTCGCCGCCGTCGCCGTGCCGGAGCCGTTCGACGAGCCGGAGGCGAAGGGCGCTGTGAGGAAGGCCGCGTTGTACGGACTCTCCGCGCGACCGTAGGCGCCACGCTGCATGCCGCCGTTCGCCATCGGAGGCATGTTCGTGAGCCCGAGGCAGATGGCTCCGCCCGCACGCAGCCGCTCGATCGTGAAGGCATCGCGCTGGGCCACGAGCTCCGCGAAAGCGGGACTTCCCGCGGCGGCGGTGAGGCCGCGCACGAGGTAGCTGTCCTTCGCTGTGTAGGGGATGCCGTCGAGGGGCCCGAGGGCCTCGCCGCGGGCGCGACGAGCATCCGATGCCGCCGCCTCGGCACGGGCCTCCGGGTTGGCGACGACGACGGCGTTCAGCGCCGTAGCCGTGCCGGGGGCGTCGAAGGCGGCGATGCGCGCGAGGTAGGCGTCGATGAGTTCGACCGCGGTCGTCTCGCCGGTCTCGAGGGCGCGCCGCAGCTCGGCGATGGATGCCTCCACCACGTCGAACATCAGTGGCTTCCGTCGAGGGCGGGCTGCTGCTGAGTGATGCAGTGGATCCCTCCGCCGCGGTCGAACAGCGGGCGCGCATCCACCGTGACGACCCGGCGTCCGGGGTAGGCGTCGGCGAGGATCGCGCGCGCCGCGGCATCCGCCTTCTCGTCGCCGAAGCCGCACGCCACCACGCCGTCGTTCGTGACCAGGTGGTTGACGTAGCTCCAGTCGACGGGCCCCTCCTGGTCCGTCAGCGTGGAGGGTGCGGGCAGGTCGATCACCTCGAAGCGGCGTCCGGCGGCATCGGTCTGCTCCGAGAGCAGGGCGCGCAGCTCACGGGTGACGGCGTGGTCGGGGTGCTCGGGGTTCTGCTGATCGTGCAGCAGCAGCCGCCCGGGCGAGACGATGGTGGCGACGATGTCGACGTGGCCGTTCGTGCCGAAGTCGTCATAGTCGCGAGTGAGCCCACGGGGCAGCCACACGGCCTTGGTCGCGCCGATAGTGCGGGCCATCTCGGCCTCGATCCGCTGCTTGTCGGCGAAGGGGTTGCGCCGAGGGTCGAGCTGCACGGTCTCGGTGAGCAGCACGGTACCCTCGCCGTCGACGTGGATGCCGCCGCCCTCGTTCACGAGTGTGGAGCTCACGAGCTCCGCCCCGACGGCGCCGGCGACGATGCGCGCGTGCTGCGCGGCCTTGCGCCACTCGGCCCATTCCGGCGCACCCCAGCCGTTGAAGATCCAGTCGACCGCACCGAGCACTCCCGGCCGGTCGTCGTCGACCACGAACGTCGGCCCGGAATCGCGCATCCAGAACTCGTCGACCGGCGCTTCGACGATCTCGATGCTGCTGCTGAGCATGCGCCGGGCCCTGTCGACCTCGCTCGGGTCGACCAGCATCGACACGGGCTCGAATTCTGCGACCGCATGGGCGACGGCGGTCCAGGTGGCGTAGCCCTCTTCGCGCGCCGTGTCGGTGTCGCCGAGGGTCTCGCCCTCTGCAGGGAACGCCATCCAGGTGCGCTCGTGACGTGCGGTCTCGGTGGGCATGCGCCAGCTCATCGTGATCTCCTCGCTGCTGCCGGTTCTTCTATTGAACATGCGATCAACAGGTGTTACGGTAACCCCTGATGAAGACCACGTCAACAGGTGCGGGCGCTCGCCGGATGTCGCCGGAGGAGCGCGATCACTCGATCCTCGACGGCGCGATCGGCCTTGCGCGCGAGAGTGGTCTCGAGAGCCTCACCGTGCGGGCGGTCGCCGCTCGCGTCGGGGTGACTCCGGCGCTCGTGGCGCACTACCGGCCGGGGATGGACGCGTTCGTCGCCGATGTGTTCGGGCTGATCGTGGCGGCGGAGCGCGACGAGGTGATCGCCGCGTTCGATGGCGCCGACGGCCCCGCCGCGCTGCGGGCCGGTCTGCTGCGCCTGATCGAGACACTCCTCGACGCCGACCGCGACGACGTCACCCTGATCTGGGTGCAGGCGTGGGCGCTCGGTGCTCGCAACGAGGCGCTCGCCGCCCGCGTGCGGCAGGAGATGGACGCGTGGCAGAGCGCGCTGGAGCAGATCTTCGCCCGGGCCGCGGCGACCGGTGCGATCGCGGCCGGCCGCGCCGACATGGCCGCGTGGCTGCTGCTCGCGATGGTCGACGGAATGAACGCGCACTCCCTCGTGAAGTGGGCGCCCCGCGACCGCGCCGACCTGGCCAGGCGTGCACTGTCGGCCGTGCTCGACACCGCACCGCTCGACACCGCACCGCCCGACACCCGATCTGCCGACACCCGATCTGCCGACTCCCGATCTGATGACAAGTAAAGGAACGCCCATGGATGCTGTGCGCATGCACGCGGCCTCGCCCGAATCGACGGCGATCGTCGACGCCGTGCTCGACTACTCGCGTCGTCGCATGCTCGCCGCCGACGTGCCGCTCGACAAGCCCCAGTCCGAGGCCGAGCTGAACCGCCTCGTCGGGCCCACGATCACCGATGCGGGACTCGGGGCCGCGCGTGCCCTCAGCGTGTTCGAGCACGTCCTCGCCCCGGCGTGCCTGACCACGAGTCACCCGTTGTATCTGTCGTTCATCCCGACAGCGCCGACCATGGCGGCGATCGCGTTCGACCTCGTCGTGTCGGCATCCGGGCTCTACGGCGGCAGCTGGCTCGAGGGCGCGGGGGCCGTGCACGCCGAGAACGAGGTGCTGTCGTGGCTCGCGAGCGAGTTCGGGCTGCCCGAGACCGCGGGCGGAGTGTTCGTGCAGGGCGGCACGATCGGCAACCTCTCGGCACTGGTCGCCGCGCGCGAGGCGGCGAAGGCGCGGCTGATCGCGGCCGGCAAGGAGCTGCCGAGCCGATGGAAGATCCTGTGCAGCGTCGAGGCGCACTCCTCGAACAAGTCGGCCGCGAAGGTGATGGATGCCGACGTGCTGCTGGTTCCTGCGGGCGACGACGGCGTGCTGCGCGCGGAGGGCGTGCGCGAAGCCCTCCTCGCGCACGGTGACGAGATCTGTGCGGTCGTCGCGACCGGCGGCTCGACCAACTTCGGCATCGTCGACGACATCGAGGGGATCGCGGCGCTCAAGGACGAGTTCGATTTCTGGCTGCATATCGACGGTGCCTACGGTCTCACCGCGATGCTGGCGCCGGAAGCGCGGCACATCTTCGCCGGCGTCGAGCGCGCCGACTCGGTCATCGTCGATCCGCACAAATGGCTGTTCGCACCGTTCGACTGCTGCGCGCTGATCTACCGCGACCCCGACAGCGGGCGCCGGGCGCACACGCAGCATGCCGAATACCTCGACATCCTCACCGACGTCGACGAGTTCAGCCCCTCGGACTACTCCATCCAGTTGACGCGTCGCCCGCGCGGCCTGCCCATGTGGTTCTCGGTCGCGACCTATGGGGTCACGGCCTACCGTGAGGCGGTGAGTGCCGGACTCGCGCTGACGCGACGGATCGCCGCGGAGATCGCCCGACGTCCGGAGCTGCGTCTGGTGCGAGACCCGCAGCTGTCGATCGTGGTGTTCGAGCGCGACGGTTGGGAGCGTGCCGACTACGACCGATGGTCGGCGGCCCTGCTCGACTCGCAGCGGGCGTTCGTGGTCCCCAGCTCCCATGCCGGGCGTCCGAACACACGCTTCGCCATCCTGAATCCCCTCACCACGTTCGAAGACCTCGTCGGCATCCTCGACACGATGAAGTAGCCCGGCGGCCCCGGTGCGCGAGTCCGGCTGCGGATGCCGGTGCGCGACAGTGATCGAACCCGTGGCGGTTCAGCCGGCCATCCCGGCGATGAGTCGACGCAGGCCGTACTCGAAAGCGCGGTCGACGTCGCCGCCGAGTCGGAACGCTCCGGACAGCTCCATCTGCAGGAAGCCGGTCGCCCAGGCGGTGAACAGACGGGCGGCGTCGAGCGCGTCGTCGTCACCGACCAGGGAGGCGGCGGCGCGCATGAGGGGTGCCGCCGAACGTTCCAGCGCGTCATGCGGAGCCGCGATCGTGAACATGATCCGGAAGCCCTCCGGATGCGCGTGCGCGAAGTCGCGGTAGGCATGAGCGAGCGCACCGATGTCGTCGCCCGCGGCTTCGAGCCGCGCCGTGAGCGCATCGATCGACGCGGTGGCGACGGCGGCGTGCAGAGCATGCCGGTCCCGCACCCGCTTGTAGAGCGAGGGGGCGCGGACGCCCACCCTGTTCGCGACCGCCTGCATCGTGAGGCCCGAAGGTCCCGCGACCTCGAGGATCTCCCGGCCGGCCGCGACGATCTCGTCGGTGGACGTGCGTTCCGGTGTCGGCATCGGATCCTCCCTGGATGGCTATTGACAATAGCCATGATAGCTACGTAACGTAGCCATCGCAATCATCCCGAGAGGATCCGCCATGAAGCTCGCACCGCACCTGCACCGCCTCGGCAACGACATCGTCGCCTCGTACCTGATCGACCTGCCCGAGGGCATCACCCTGATCGACGCGGGGCTGCCAGGGCACTGGCACGATCTGCAGCGCGAACTCGCCGCGCTCGGTCGCCCGCTGTCCGACATCCGCGGACTCGTCCTCACCCACGGCGACGGCGATCACATCGGCTTCGCCGAGCGGCTGCGCACAGAGGCGGGAGTGCCGGTGTTCATCCATGCGGCCGACGGCCATCGTGTGCGCACCGGGGAGAAGCCGAAGACCGCGATGGGACCGGCGAAGATCGGGCCCACGCTCGGCTTCTTCGCCTACGGCCTGCGCAAGAACGCCCTGCGCACACATCACGTGTCGGTCGTCACGGAAGTCGGCGACGGCGACGTGCTGGATCTGCCCGGTGCTCCGGTCGTCATCGGGATGCCCGGCCACTCGCCGGGGAGCATCGCGGTGCACGTGCCGGCCGTCGACGCGGTGTTCGTCGGCGACGCGCTGACCACTCGGCACGTGCTCACGGGACGGACCGGGGCGCAGCGCGCGCCCTTCACGGACGAGCCCGACGAGGCGCTCGCCTCGCTCGACCGCCTGGCCGCGGTCTCGGCCTCCTGGGTGCTGCCGGGTCACGGCGCGCCCTGGCACGGCTCCCCGACCGACATCGCCGCCGCCGTGCGAGCCTCGGACTGAGGCCCACGCCCGCCGTCAGCGGTTGCCGAGCACGGTGGCGGTGTCGCTCACGGTGATCTGCGGGGGATACAGTCCCATGACGTGCAGCGCAGTCGCGTGGTTCTCCGCAGTCGAGCCGGCGCAGGCATCGGCGGCGATCGTGACGTGCGCACCCGCGTCGGCCGCGGCCAGAGCCGTCGAGATCACGCAGCAGTCCGTCGAGACCCCGGCGAGCACCAGGCGCCCTCCGCGACCGACCACCGCTTCGAGCTCGGGGCCCCACTTGCCGAACGTCGGCAGGTCGAGGCTCGGATGCGGGGAGAGGTCGATCGCTTCGGGCACCAGGGCGAACAGCGGGTCGCCCGGCGGCTGGTCGGCGAACGGCCAGGCTGCGAAGTAGTCGCCCCAGGAGGTGGACCGATCGGCGGTCGGCACCCAGCGCGTCACGAGCACGCGGTCGCCGAACGCCTCCGCCAGGGCGCGGATGCTCGGCATCGCCTCGGCGAAGAAAGGTGAACCCCACGCAGACTCCGGCGAGGCGAAGATCGCCTGCGGATCGATCACCACGAGCCAGGTGTCCCCGGCCGCCGGAATGCTCACACGGCCTCCTGGCGTCGGATCTTCGCGGCCCTGGCGACGTAGGTCACGAGGAACGACAGCACCAGCGCGAAGAACACCCCGAGGTTCGCGTATGCCCACTCGCCGTCCCTGCCGCCGATGAGGAACAGCAGGTAGCCCTGCCAGTTGTTCCACGCGGCATCCTCGGCGAAGTTGTTCACGACCAGGCCCCAACCGATCACGCTCGTGACGACCAGGGTAGCGATCGATGTCCAGTCCCACGCGCCGTAACGACCGTTCTGATCGAACAGGGCCTCCTCGTCGTAGTCCTTCTTCCGACGCAGGATGTCGGCGATCAGGATGCCGGCCCACGAGGCGAGCGGCACACCGAGCGTGATCAGGAAGCTCTGGAACGGCCCCAGGAAGTCGGTCGCGAAGAACACCACGAAGATCGTGCCGAGCGTCAGGATCACGCCGTCGATCGCGGCCGCCGACGGGCGCGGGATGCGGATGCCGAGGCTGAGCAGGGTGAGCCCGGAGGAGTAGATGCCCAGCACCGCGCCCGAGACGAGCGCGAGCACGGCCGTCAGCAGGAACGGCACGAGTACCCAGGGAGGAAGGATCGAGGCGAGCGCGCCGATCGGGTCGGCGGCGATCGCGTTCATGAGGTCTTCGTCGGAGCCGCCGAGCAGCAGGCCGAACACCACGAGGATCACGGGTGCCACGGAGCCGCCGATCGTGTTCCAGGCGACGATCGCCCCGTCGGACGCCGTGCGCTTCTGGTACCTCGACCAGTCGGCGGCGATGTTGATCCAGCCGAGCCCGAATCCGGTCATCACCATCACGAGCGCGCCGATCACCTGACCGATACCGCCGTCGGGGCGGGCCAGCACGGCGGAGAAGTCGATCGCCGGCGCCGCGAGGACGATGTAGACCACGGTGACCACGCCGGTGATCCACGTGAGCACCGACTGCAGCTTCATGATCGTGTGATAGCCGAGCACGGAGGCGGTCACGATCAGCGCTGCGACGATGACGGTCGCGACGATGCGCAGCCAGATGCTGTCGCCGTCACCGCCGAGTTGCGTGATGACGGTCGCGGTGGCGAGTACCGCCATGATCGCGAGGAACGTCTCCCAGCCGATCGAGGTCAGCCACGAGACGATACCCGGAACCTTCTGGCCCTGCACGCCGAACGCCGCGCGGGAGAGCACCATGGTGGGCGCCGAGCCGCGCTTGCCGGCGATCGCGATGAGCCCGCACAGCAGGAACGACACCACGATGCCGATGATCGAGACGAGCGTCGCCTGCCAGAACGAGATGCCGAAGCCCAACACGAACGAGCCGTACGACATGCCGAACACCGAGACGTTCGCCGCGAACCACGGCCAGAACAGGTCACGAGGCTTCGCGGTGCGCTCGGATTCGGGGATGATCTCGATGCCCGCACGCTCGATGAGGGCCGGCTTGATGTCCGTCATGCTCACATCCTGGCACTGCGGGGGCGCGGCCGGGCGGACTTCGCGTGGGCCGGAACCGCCCGCGTGCTCAGCCGGCGAAGAACGACTGCGCGGTGCGGGCCAGATCGTGCAGGTCGGAGACCCCGGCGAGCTCTCGTGCGGAGTGCATCGAGAGGATGGGGATGCCCACGTCGACCGTGCGGATGCCGAGGCGGGTCGCCGTGATCGGGCCGATCGTCGAGCCGCACGGCACGCTGTTGTTCGACACGAACTCCTGCGTCGCGACGCCTGCGCGCTCGCACCAGCTCCGCCATGACGCCGTGCCGATCGCATCCGTCGCATAGCGCTGGTTGGCGTTGATCTTCAGGATCGGTCCCGAGCCGAGCACCGGCTGCACCACGGGGTCGTGCTTGGCGGCGTAGTTCGGGTGCACCGAGTGTCCGACGTCGCTCGACAGGCACCACGACGAGGCATACGCCTGACGGCGCGCGGATCCATCGGCGCCCAGCCTCGAGTACACGCGCTCGAGCACGTCTTCGAGGAAGGGGCCGGCGGCCCCGGAACGGGACTCCGAGCCGAGCTCCTCGTGGTCGAACGCGGCGAGCACCGCGATCGGTGCGCCCGCGGACGGTTCGTGCGTCGCGAGTGCGACCACGCCGGCGTGCACCGAGGCGAGGTCGTCGAGACGGCCGGAGGCGAAGAACGCGTCGTCCTTGCCGAACACCGCGCCGCGTGCGGAGTCGGCGATGACCACGTCGTATCCGCGGATCTCGGACGCTGCCACGTCGGCCGCTGCGGCGAGTTCGGCGAGGATGTCGGCCTCGGTCGGGTCGCCCAGCCCCCACACGGGCTGCGTCTCGGTCTGCTTGTCGAGGGCCAACCCGTTGTTGACGCCGCGATCGAGGTGGATCGCGAGCTGCGGCAGGCGCAGCAGGGCGCCGGTGTCCGCCAGCACGACACGGCCGTCGGCCAGCGCCAGTCGCCCGGCGAGGCGCAGCTCGCGGTCGAGCCAGGAGTTCAACAGCGGTCCGCCGTACACCTCGACTGCAGCCTGCAGCCAGCCCCGCGAACCGGTGGTCGGCTGCGGCTTGAGCTTGAACCCGGGGGAGTCGGTGTGCGCGCCGAAGATCTGCACCGGCGTGGTGGTCGCGGCGTCCGACGGCACGACCCAGGCGATCGCCGCGCCGTCGCGCACGACCACGAAGCGCCCACCGGGCTGAAGAGGCCATTCATCTTCCTCCTGCAGCCGCGTGAACCCCGATTCCTCCAGTCGTCGAGCGACCTCGGCCGCCGCGTGGTAGCTCGAGGGCGAGGCGGCGACGAAGTCGGCGAGGTCCTCGGCGTGGGCGAGGGCTGCGGGGGTGACGGGCATGTCGTGACCTTCCTGGAGAACGCGGTGCTTCGAGCGTAGTCGGGGACTTCGTCCGAAGGCGGGTCTACCACTTTCGGCTACACCCGGGTTAGCCTTCCAGCGGGGGAGATGCCGGTTCGGGCTCTTCCGTGAACCGGGGAGAACTTCACATGCGTGCACACCCACGTCTGTCCATTCGTCGCGCCATCGCGGGGGCGACTTCGGTACTGCTGCTGGCTGCTGGCCTCACCGTCGTCACCGAAGCGGTCGCTCCGACATCGGCATCGGCGGCGCAGACCCCGACCAGCTGTCAGGGAACGGTCGCCCTCGTCAACGGCGGGTTCGAGGCGCCGGTGATCCCGAACGCCTCGGTGTCGCTCCCCGACGAGAATCAGGTCCCCGGGTGGTTCACGAACGACAGCCTGAACCAGATCGAGCTGTGGAGCAGCGGATTCAACGGCGTCACCGCCGCCGCGGGGCGGCAGTTCGCCGAGCTCAACGCGAACAGCCCCAGCCGGCTCTATCAGGACGTGGCGACGACTCCGGGCCAGACGCTGTCGTGGTCGCTCAAGCACCGCGGGCGCACCGGGACCGACGTCATGCGCGTCGTGATCGGCACCCCGACCGGAGCCCTCGTGCAGAGCGGCCCCAACCTCTCCGACGGGAACACGGCCTGGGGCGCGCACACCGGCACGTACACCGTTCCCGCGGGTCAGACGGTGACGCGCTTCGGCTTCGAGGCGGTCAGCTCGGCTGGTGGCAGCGCTTCCGTCGGCAACTTCCTCGACGACATCACCTTCGGAACCGGCCCCTGTCTCATCACGAACAAGTCGGTGACCAATCTGACGCGCGGAGGCACGACCGCTGAGGTGGGCGACACGCTGCGCTACACGGTCACCACGAACAACGGCGGCGGGAACCCGGCGCTGCAGTCGGTGTCGTCCGACGTGCTCGCCGCAGGGATCGACTTCGTCCCGGGCTCGCTCAAGATCATCAGCGGAGCGGGCACGGGTGCCCTCACCGACGCCGCCGGCGATGACCGCGGCTCGTACACCTCGGGGAGCCGCACGGTGCAGGTGCGCCTCGGTGACGGGGGTACGGCCACTGCAGGAGGGTCCATCGGTGTGGGAGCGAGCACGAGCTACACCTTCGACGCCAAGGTCAATGTCTCGGCCGCGGCGACCACGATCGTCAATGAGGCACGGGTCGCCTTCCGCGACAACGTCGTCGGCCAGGACCGCACCTCGGTCAGCCAGGAGACCCAGACCCCTGTGAACGCCGCCGCCGACCTGGCGATCACCAAGAGCATCGACACGGATCCGCTGGTCGCCGGCCAGCCGGTGACGTTCACGATCGGTGTGACGAACAACGGCCCGCAGACTGCGACAGGGGTGACGGTCACCGACCCCATCCCTGCAGGCATCACGAACGTCACGGTCGACTCGGGTGACGTGACGTGCACCGTCACCGCGACGGTGAGCTGCGCGGTACCGGACATGGCGGTCGGGCAGAGCACCGAGATCAAGATCACCGGAACGCTCTCCCCGTCGGGCGACCCCGGGGCCTCGTTGTCGAACACCGCCACGGTCTCGGGCACCCGCACCGATCCGAATCTCGCGAACAACACCGCGAGCGTCGTCAGCACGATGTCCGCCCAGACCGACGTGTCGATCGTCAAGACGTTCTCCCCGTCCACGCCGGTCGCCGGCGAGCAGGTGACCTACACCCTCTCGGTCTTCAACGCCGGGCCGTCCGAGGCGCGCAACGTCGTGGTCACCGACCCGCTGGACCCGGACACGACCTTCATCAGCGCCGATCCCGGCCAGGGCACGTGCACGGCTCAGGGGTCGATGCTCACCTGCCAGGTGGGTACGCTCGCCCCCGGCGCGAGCTCCGTCGAAACCTTCGTCGTGGTGGAGATCAACCCCGGCGCCACCGCTGTGCTGCAGAACACCGCGACGGTGACGACCAGCACGACCGACACGAACCCGGCGAACAACGTCTCGTCGACCAGCTTCCAGCCCGATGTGATCGCCGACATGGCCGTCGTGAAGACGGCCTCCGCCGCGCAGGTCTCGGCCGGCGACACGATCGACTTCACTCTCGCTGTACGCAACCTCGGTGCGTCGGATGCCGTGAACGTGGCGCTCGTCGACACCGTGCCCGAAGGGTTCTCGGTGACGGGTGTCGACGCCCCGCCCGGCGCGACGTGCACATCCACCGCGAGTTCGATCATGTGCACCTGGGCGTCGTTCCTCGTCGGGGGACCGTCGAACGTGGTCGTGCACGCTCTGGTCGACGCCGATGCACCCGTCGGCACCGTGACGAACACCGCGTCCGTCGCGGCCCCCGCGGCCGACCGGGACACCACGAACAACTCCAGCTCCGTCGACGTCGAGGTCGTCCAGAGCGCTGACCTGAGCATCGTCAAGACGGCGCCGACGACGGGCGAGCCGGGGAGCTCTTTCACGTACACGCTCCGGGTTGCGAACGCGGGGCCCTCCGTCGCCCGCGGCGCCTCGGTCTCGGACACGCTCCCGGCGGGATTCCTCGACGTCGTCGTCAACGGACCGGGCTGCTCGATCGTCGGAGGGACGGTCGGGTGCGAGCTCGGCGACATCGCTCCCGGTGGATCGGTGGCGATCGAGGTCACGGGCACGTGGAGCACGACCGCGACGGGCGTGGTGTCGAACACCGCGACGACCACCTCCGGGACTCCGGATCCGAACACCGACAACAACACCTCGACGGTCGACGTCACGCTCGCGCCGAACGCCGACGTGAGCGTCGTCAAGACGACCTCGACCCCGACGGTTCCGCTCGGCGGGACCGCGACGTTCGAGGTCACGGTCACCAACGAAGGTCCGTCGGCGGCCGCCGGCGTGGTGCTCGACGAGCTGCTCCCCGTCGGGTTCATGCTCACCGGAGCCACGCCGTCGACAGGCACGTGGTCCATGGAGGACGCGCGCTGGACGGTGGGCACCCTGCTGCCGGGCGACTCCGAGACGATCACCGTCACCGCGACCGTCAACACGGAAGGACAGCTGACCAACACCGCGACGGCGAGTTCGCGTACGCCGGATCCTGACACGTCGAACAACACCGGCACCGCGTCGGTGACCGTCACGCCCTCCGCCGACCTCGCGATCGTCAAGACGATCTCGGCGAACCCGGCTCCTCTCAACGGCGCCGTGACCTACACGCTCGTCGTGACCAACAACGGGCCGAGCATCGCCTCCGCCGTCGCGGTCTCCGATGCCCTTCCCGCCGGCCTGCTGAATCCATCGACCGCCACCCCCGGGTGCACGATCACCGGATCGCAGCTCGCGTGCACGCAGCCGACCCTCGCGGTCGGCGCCACCTTCACCGCGACGGTGAGCGGCACGGTCGACCCGTCGATCGCGGGTGCGACGCTGTCGAACACGGCGACGGTGACATCGAGCACTCCTGACCCCGACCCGAGCGACAACACGTCGACGGTGACCGTTCCGGTCTCGGGAACGCCGCAGGTCGAACTCGTCAAGAGCGTCAGCGCTCCGACCGACACCGACGGTGACGGACGCATCGGTGCGGGTGACACGGTCGCCTACACCTTCACGGTCCGCAACACCGGCGACGTCACGCTCACCAGCGCCGCGATCACCGACCCGCTGCTCGGCGGTGCGGTGGCGTGCGCGGCCTTCGCCGCACCTTTGGCGCCGGGCGGAGCGGTGACCTGCGCGCCGGTCTCGTACACGCTCACGCAGGCGGATGTGGATGCCGGAACGGTGCGCAACACCGCCGCGGTAACGGCCGAGTCGGCCCAGGGCCCCGCGACCGACGATGCCGAGGCGAACGTCACGATCGCGGCGACCAACGGCATCAGTCTCGCCAAGAACCCGTCGACCGTGGTCGACGTGGACGGCGACTCCGCCGTCGGAGCCGGTGACACGATCGAGTACACGTTCACCGTCACGAACAACGGCACGACGACGCTGCGCGACGCGGTGATCACCGACCCGATGCTCGGCGGAACCGTGACGTGCCCCGAGCTCGATGGAACCGCGCTCGCACCGGGGCAGTCGGTCTCCTGCACACCGATCACCTACACGCTCACCCAGGCCGACATCGACGGCGGGCTCGTGCACAACGAGGCCGCGGTCACGGCGAACGCACCGATCGGCACGGTGACCGACACCGCGCAGGCGGACGTGGACATCACCGGTACCGCGGCGATCGAACTGCTCAAGAACGTCGGGCGCGTGCTCGACGCCGACGGCGACGGCTTCATCGGTGCCGGTGACACGGTCGACTACACCTTCTCGGTGCGCAACCTCGGCACCACCACCCTCACAGGTGTGGTGATCACCGACCCGATGCTCGGTGCGGGAACCCTCTGCGCAGTCGGTGCTCTCGCGCCGGGCGGCACCTCGGACTGCGGCTCGTTCACGTACACGCTGACCCAGGCCGACATCGAGGCCGAGATCGTCCGCAACACCGCCACGACGACCGGCACCAGCCCGCTCGGTCCGGTCAGCGACGACGCATCGGCCGACGTCGTGATCACGGGCACGAGCGCGATCGAGCTGACCAAGACCCCGGGAGCGATCGCGCTCGGGGAAGACGGTCGGGCAGGAGCCGGTGACACGGTCGGCTACACGTTCACGATCCGCAACAGCGGCACGACGGTGCTGCGCGACATCCTCCTCGACGACCCGCTGCTGGGTGGCAGGGTCGACTGCGCCGCTCTTGACGGTCTCGAGCTGAGTCCGGGTGACGAGGTCACCTGCGGGCCGGTCGACTATGTGCTCACGCAGCAGAACGTCGACGACGGGACCGTGCACAACGTGGCCACCGTCGAGGGGCAGTCGCGCAACGGCAGCGCCGACGCCCAGGACGAGGCCGACGTGCGCGTCGCGGGCACCGACGACATCACGCTGCTGAAGTCCGCGGCAGCCGTGGTCGATGCCAACGGCAACGGACGCACGGATGCCGGTGACACCATCGCGTACACGTTCACCGTGACGAACGCGGGCACGACGACCCTCACAGGCGTCACGGTCAGCGACCCGCGCCTCGGGGCGGCGGTCACGTGCGATGCGACCGAGCTCGCCCCGGGTGAGTCGACCGTCTGCGCGGCCGGCGCCCCTGCCGTGCTCACGCAGGCCGAGATCGATGCGGGCGAGATCGAGAACACGGCCACCGCCACGGGAACCGGCACCTCGGAGATCCCGCCGGTCGCGACCGACACCGTGGTGACCCCGCTCGTGGCACAGCCGGCCATCGCGCTGACGAAGACCGGCGGCGACTACGTCGATGCCGACCGCAACGGGAAGATGAACGCGGGCGACACCATCGCCTTCCGGTTCACCGTCACCAACACGGGAGCGGTGACGCTGACGAACGTGAAGATCGACGACCCGAAGCTGGGTGGCGTCGTCGACTGCGCGATCCCCGCCCTCGCTCCCGGCGCCACGGCGAGCTGCGGTCCGGTGACCTACGCCCTCACCACGGCGGACATCGCGGCGAGCACGGTCGTCAACGTGGCCACGGCGAGTGGCGTCGGCGGGGCCGTGACGGTCACGGCTGCCGCCACCGCGACGGTCGACCTGAACGGGCTCGCCGCCACGGGTGGCGTGATCACCGGAATCGGCTGGGCGCTCGCGTTGCTCGCGGTCGGTGCCCTGGTGCTGCTGATCGCCCGCGTGCGTCGCCGCGACATCGAGGTCTGACGCCGCTCCATCCGCACGACGCGCCCCGCCCGATGATCGAGCGGGGCGCGTCGTCGTTTCCCCGCCGTTCATCCGATCGCGTTAGGCTCGTCCCGATAGCGCCTAGGGTTCCGGGGTTCGCGCCCGTCTGGTCCGAGCGGCGCCACGGCCCTCCTCCACAGGAGAGCCGTCATCTGACAGGACAAAAGCCCGGAGGACCCTGTTCGTCGCGCCGCGCGTCGGACGGAGGGGTCTCGTCGTGTCTCCACTCGCCTTCGTCCTGGTCTTCGGCGCCGCCATAGCCCACGCGGCGTGGAACATCATCGCGCACGGCATCAGCCGGGCCGGAGCGCCGTTCCTGTGGTGGGGATCGGTCGGCAGCACGGTCGTGTGGATCGGCGCGGTGCCGTTCACCGGCGGTCTCGGGGCCGACGACCTGGGGTCGTTCGCCCTCGGCGTCGCCGTCTCGTCGGTGCTGCACGTCGGTTACATGGCGGTGCTCCAGCGCGGGTACCGGGAGGGCAACCTCTCCACCGTCTACGCGACGGCGCGGGGCACGGGCCCCTTCCTCTCGGTGATCGTGGCCGTGCTGCTGCTCGGCGAGCGTCCTTCGGCGGTCGCGCTCGTGGGCGTCGCCGCCGTGATCGTCGGCGTCGTCGCCATCGGACTCGTCGACCGGGGGAGAGGGGCGGGTTCTCGGCGGCTCGATCCCGGCATCGTCTTCGGGCTCCTCACCGGTGTCGCGATAGCCGTCTACACGATCTGGGACGCGCACGCGGTACGCACCTGGGGCCTCTCGCCGGTCGCGTTCATGGTCGGAACCACGCTGCTGCAGGTGCCGTTCTACTCGATCGCGGTGCGTCGGCGCTGGGGTGCGGTGTGGGCGCTCGGGCGCACGCAATGGCGCCGCATCCTGGCCTTCGGCATCCTGTCGCCGCTGTCGTACATCCTGGTGCTGACCGCGATCCAGATCGCACCGGTCGCGCTGGTGGCCCCCCTGCGCGAGGTCAGCGTGGTGCTGGTGAGCCTGTTCGGGGTGTTCGTGCTGCGGGAGTCGCGTCCCGCCTGGCGGATCGCGGCGTCGCTCGTCGTCGTCGCGGGGATTATCCTGCTCGCGTGGTGATCAGCGGAAGCTGACGAGACCAGCGTGCGCGGCCGTCACGAGGATCTGCACGCGGTCGCGCAGGTGCCACTTGGACATCATGCGGCCGAGATGCGCCTTCACCGTACCCTCGGAGACGATCAGCGCCTTGGCGATCTCGGCGTTCGACATGCCCTGGGCGAGGCAGTGGAGCACCTCGACCTCGCGCTCGGTGAGCGGCTCGAGGGCGTCGGCGTCGGCCGCCACGGGCGTAGATTCGCGGACGTGCTTGATCAGCATCGAGGCGATCCGGGGAGAGAGGGAGCTGGCGCCGCTGTGCACTTCGCGGACGCCCGTGACGATGTCGTCGGCGCTGGAGTCCTTGAGCAGGTAGCCGGAGGCGCCGGCGCTGAGCATCGGAAGCACCGTGTCGCTGCCGTCGAGCGTCGTCACCGCGAGGACGCGGACGTGCGGCCAGCGCTCGGCGATCACGCCGGTGGCCTCGATGCCGTCCATCTCGGGCATCTGCACGTCCATCATCACCACATCGGGCTGCTCGCGTTCCACCGTGGCGATCGCCTCGAGGCCGTCCTCGGCCTGCGCGATCACGGTGATCTCCGGGTCACGCGACACGAAGTGCGACAGCGCCGAACGGACCAGTGGATCATCGTCGACGATCACGACACGGATTTCCTGCATAGGGGGAAGCCTAACGGCGGGAGCGCTTCGATGACGTCATGTAGACCTTTGGCCAAAAACCTCTAGACGTGAGACAGATGTGCGCCGCGTTGTTCGCCGAGAAGATGAATACAGACATCGACGAACGACTACATAATGGAGGTGAACGTAATGACTTTCTGGCAGCAGGTTGGCAAGTTTTTTGGTCTCGTCCGCTAGCGTACCTGGCGAATAGGAGATAGTGAACCATGGCCTTCGACCAGTCCACCCGACGATCTGCGGATTCGTTCCGGTTGGGTCGGGGCGAGAAGCTCAGCGCGATCGAGCGGATCGTCGTCCTGGTCATCGTCTCCATCACCATCGCCACGGACGTCATAGGTTTTTTCACCACGCCGGGTGTGAACCCGGTCGCACTTTTGGTGAGCGTCGCATGTACCGCAGCGTTCGCCCTCTATCTCTGGAATCCACTCATCGCGACATGCGCCCTCGGCGTCGTGTTCGCGACATCATTCCTCGTGGGAACCGAGTCCCAGGTTCTGACCGCAGCCGCTGTCGCGGCCGGGCTGGTCATGAGGCTGGGATGGACCTCCCTGATCCTGTCGTACACCGGTGCGTTCCTCATCGCCGCAGCACTCGTCGCCAACGGCGATGCCGACACCGATGTGAACGTCGGTCTGTTCCTCATCTTCGCCACGGTGGCCGGAGCTGTCGGGTTCGCCCTGCGGCTCGCCTTCGCTCGGGGCAGTCGCCTCGAGCGCGAACTCGAGGAGCGCGCGGAACAAGAACGTCAAGCAGTGCTCGCCGAGCGACGATGGATCGCCGGTGAGCTGCACGACAGCATCGCGCACCACCTCACGGTGGTGGCGCTGCACGTGCAGATGCTCGAAGACCCCGAGACCAGCACCGATTCGCAGGAAGCGATCCGTGTCGCCGCGCGCAAGGCGATGACCGATCTTCGCTTCGTGATCGAATTGGCGGACGACGGTCCGCAGTCGTCCAGTGTGCAGACGGGCGACCTCGCAGCGGCGATCGACGAGGCGCAGAGCGAGTTCGAATCCGCGGGTCACTCCGTGGCCCGCGACGGAGACCCCCGCGACGAGCGCATCCCGCGTGCCGTCGAGATCGTCCTCGCGCGCATCGTGCGCGAGTCCGCCACGAACATCCTCAAATACGCAGGACCCGGTGAGGTGCAGATCGACCTCGCCGTGGACGACGACGTCGCCCACCTCACGCTGCGCAGCCCGCTCCCGACGACGCCGCGCCGCGAGCTCTCCTCCAGTCGCACCGGCCTGGGAAGGATGGCGGAGCGCGTCATGGGCGCGAGCGGCGAGTTCAGCGCCGGCGAAGTCGAGGGATTCTGGGTCGTGTCGGCCCGACTTCCGGTCGTCTGATGCTCTAGAGTGTGTGAGCACCCCTTCCACGATCCGCGAGAACCTAGACGAAAGTCTAAGGAAGTCTCGACGTTCGACCCTGTGGAACGCGTTGCAGCCTCCAGTAATCTGAAGGCTCCCCAGATAAAGCGTCCCCAGCGCTGCGATCGCGGGCGCGGTCTTTCTGGCTTCTGAAACACCTTGCGCGCTCGCGATCGCCTTCTGCGTTAACGGCCGATTCTCCGGCCTCCCGACCGGTGCTCATGCACGTCCTGCTAGGCGCCGACGGCACGCATGAAATGGCCGTCGGTGGAGATCCCCGACGCGGCGACCGTGAAGCGCACGACCTCGCTCAGGTAGCGGTCCTCCGAGGCCTCGAAGATCCGCCCCTCCGCATCGCGCGACGTGCGTGTGAGGCGCAGGATGGGCGTGCCACGGGGCACGCGCAGCAGCGCGGCATCCTGGTCGTCGGCGGCCACCGCATCGATGACGTGCTGCAGCGTGACGATCGGGTGTCCGACGGAGCCCAGGTACTCCGTGATCGAGACTTCGTCGAGGTTCACCTCGAACAGTCGTCGTCCCGCGACCTCCGTGTAGTGGAGGCGCTCCAGCATGGTCGGGCGGCCGTCGAGCAGGCGCAGCCTGACCACGCTCACGATGGTGTCGCTCGCGTCGACGCCGAGTGCTGCTCCCAGATCGCCGGCGCGCCGCAGGCTCAGCTCCTGCGTCTGCGCCCCCGGGGTGACGCCCAGCTCCCGAGCCCAGCGCGTGAACGGCACCGACACGTCGACGGCCTGATTGGCCTTGCGGGCGACCACGCGCGCCGGCCGCCCGCGGCTCGTCTCGATCAGACCTTCGCCGCGCAGGGCGGCCAGGGCATTGCGGATCGGACCGCGAGATGTGCGCCACTTCTCGGCGAGGTCCGCCTCGGTCGGGACGTCGTCGCCCGGGCGCAGGGTGCCCGCCGCGATCTGCGCGCGAAGGTCGTCGGCGATCTGGGTGTACACAGCTTCGGCCACATAGGTACATTACTTCGCCATCTCGGTGGGCGCGATCACGTTCGAGGAGTGTTCATCCAGGCGAATGCTCGGTAAACGAGCCCTGAACTCTTCCGAGTTAGGTACATATCTCGGCGTGGCACCTGAGAGAGTCTTCCGTGGATCACCCCTCACACCCTGAAAGGTCCTCATGAAGCTCCGCGCTCTTCCCGCCCTCGCCGGCGTCGCGCTCCTCGCCCTCGGCCTCGCCGCCTGTTCCGGCTCGGCCGACGCAGCCGGCACATCCGGTGCCGACGAGTCGTCCTCCGCCAGCGGATTCGCGGTCGACGAGAACACGCTCGTCTTCGGCGTCGTGCCCGACTCGGTCGACACCGAGACGAATTACCAGCCGCTCATGGACTACATCGCCGAGATCACCGGCAAGACGGTCGAGTACCACGAGTCGACCGACTACGCCGCACTCATCGAGGCCGCGGTCGCCGGCAAGGTCGACGTCGCGTCCTTCTCCGGATTCACCTACGTCACCGCCACCAACAACGGTGCCAAGCTCACCCCGATCTCCTCGATCGTGACCGAGGAGGGCCAGGAGCCGGGCTACTTCTCGCAGGCGATCGTCCCGGTCGGCAGCGACATCACGAGCATCGACGACTTCAAGGGCAAGAAGGTCTGCTTCGTGGACCCGTCGTCGACCTCGGGCTACCTGTTCCCGTCGTACAACCTGCTCAAGGCCGGCATCGATCCCAAGACCGACATCACCCCGGTGTTCGCAGGCAAGCACGATGTCAGCGTCACGAAGGTCGGCGAGGGTGTGGAGTGCGAGGCGGGCTTCGCCGAGGACTCCGAGGTCGAGAAGTCGGACAAGGTGAAGGTCGTCGACGAGACGATGGTGCCCGGTGCGCCGCTGGTCTACTCCTCCACGCTCCCGGACGACGTCTCGAAGAAGCTCATCGACGGCCTCGCCGAGATCACGATCGACGACATCATCGCCGCGGGCATCGACGGTGCCGACACCGACGCCTTCCGCAGCGTGTTCTACGCCACGAAGCCGGTCGACGACGCGTACTACGACCTGATCCGCGACATCTGCAAGGAGACCGAAGCAGAGCAGTGCAAGGCCTGAGCCCGGCCTGACCGCTTCCCCTCACCCGGCGCCCTCCGTCCCTTCCGTCGCGCACGGACAGGACGGAGGGCACCACCGCACGACTCACGACACCACAGGAGCTACGACATGACCGCCTCGGCATCCGACGCCCTCATCCGCCTCGACGGCGTGACGAAGACCTTCGGGACGACCACTGCACTGAAGGATGCCTCGCTCGAGGTGTCCCGCGGCGAGATCGTCGTGCTCCTCGGCCTCTCCGGCTCGGGGAAGTCGACCCTGCTGCGCCACCTCGACGGTCTCGAGACCCCCACCGCGGGCTCGGTCGAGGTGCTGGGCTCCCAGGTCCCGGCGCTGAAGGGCAGGGCGCTGCGCGACCTCCGCAGCCGCGTGGGCTTCATCTTCCAGCAGTTCGAGCTGGTGCCCTCGCTCACCGTGCTCGAGAACGTGCTCACCGGCTCGCTGTCCGGCGTGCGCGGACCGCGCCTCGGCCTCTGGGGATACTCGCGTGCCGCCAAGCTCACCGCACTCGAGCACCTCGATCGCGTCGGTCTGCTCGACCGCGCCTACCAGCGCAGCGACACCCTCTCGGGTGGGCAGCAGCAGCGCGTGGCCATCGCCAGGGCCCTGATGCAGAAGCCCGACATCCTGCTCGCCGACGAGCCGGTCGCCTCGCTCGACCCGGAGTCGAGCGAGCAGGTCATGGCGCTGATCCGGGAGATCGCCGCCGACGAGGGACTCACCGTCGTCTGCAGCCTGCACCAGGTCGACCTCGCGATCTCGTGGGCCGACCGCATCGTCGGTCTGCGTCACGGCGAAGTGGTGCTCGACACTCCGACCGGTGACCTCACCAAGGCCGAGGTCATGGAGATCTACGGGCGCGTCGCCACCACGACCGCCGAGATCCGTGCCGTGGCCGAGGAGCTCGTGGAGGCGGCTGCGCAGGTGGCCGCATCATGACGGCCCTCGACTCCGCGACGGATGCAGCCACCCGCGGCGGTGGGCCGGTGCCTCGGGGCGGCGGGCAGACGGTCGCCAAGCGCGCCCCGAAGCGTCCGATCTCGCCGGAGCGGATCGCGGCATCCCTCACCCTGGTCGCCCTCGTGGTGCTCGGCATCCTCGCCGTCCGCGATGTCGACATCTCCCTCCCGGCGATGGTGCAGAGCTGGGGCAACGCCGAGAACTTCATGGCACGCGTCGGCGGTCTCACCTTCCCCGCCCCTGGCGACCTCGCCTGGCTGATCGCCCTCACCGTGGGACTCGTGCTCGTGGGCACGCTGCTCGCCGCCGTGCTGTCGGTGCCGATCGCCTACCTCGCCGCCGCCAACACCACGCCGGGCAACGGATGGCGCGCAGCCGCGCGGTTCATCGGCGTGCTCACCCGTGCGCTTCCCGACGTGGTGCTCGCGATGGCGTTCGTGCTGATGTTCTCGCTCGGCACCCTTCCCGGGATCCTCGCCATCGGCATCCACTCGATCGGCATGATCTCGAAGATGTTCGCCGATGCGATCGAGCAGATCGATGAAGGCCCCCGCCTCGCCATCCGTGCGGCGGGCGGCTCGAAGATGCAGGAGTTCACGTCGGGCATCCTGCCGCAGGTGCTGCCCAGCTGGGTGGCCACCGTGCTGCACCGCAACGACATCAACCTGCGCGGCAGCGTGGTTCTCGGCTACGTCGGCGTCGCCGGTCTGGGCCTGGAGATGTCGTATGCGTTCAAGTCGCTCAACTACGGCAAGGGCCTCGGCATCGCCCTCGTGATCTTCATCCTGTGCGTCGCGATGGAGATCGTCTCGAGCATGGTCCGCGGCGCGATGCTCGGCGAGCAGAAGCACACCCGATCGTGGATCGACAGGATCCTGCATCCGCGTCTCGGCGCGAACGCCGCATCGGCACCCGACGCCCGCCCCGCCTGGGCGGCCAGCCCGGAGACCGCGGTGCGGCGGCCCTGGACCGCGCAGCGCGTGCGCCACACGATCGCCGGCGTCGTCGCGGTGCTCGTGGTGATCGGCAGCGTCGTGGTCAGCCAGATCAACTGGATGGACCTCATCACGTTCTGGGCAAAGCTGCCAGAGGTGGCGGCGAAGTTCTGGCCGCCGTCGTTCGGCAACTACGACGCGAGCGCGATGTTCCAGGCGATGCGCGAGACCGTCGCGATCGCCCTCGCGGCCACCGTGCTCACCCTGCTCCCGTCGTTGCTGCTGGGTTCGCTCGCGGCACGCAACGTCGCCCCGAGCTCCGGTGCCCGTGGCACGGCACGTCTGCTGCTCGTCGGCATCCGGGGCATCCCGGAGCTGATCCTCGCGATCGTGCTCGTGGTCATCACCGGACTCGGCGCGCAGGCCGGCGTCATCGCTCTCGCCATCGGCGGCATCGGACTGCTCGGCAAGCTCATCGCCGACTCCTTCGAAGAAGTGGACCGCGGACCGGAACGCGCACTTCGCGCGGTGGGCGCGACGCGTCTGCAGACCTATACCTCGGCGACAGTGCCGCAGGGCATGCAGGCGCTCATCGGCCACAGCTTCTACATGCTCGACACGAACATCCGCGCGGCGACGATCCTCGGCATCGTCGGCGGCGGCGGCGTCGGCTATTACCTGCTCAACGCCAGCCAGGGCTCTCGCTACGAGACCGTGACGGCGATCGTGCTGATGATCCTCGCCACCGTGCTGGTGGTCGAAGGGCTCGCGATGTGGATGCGGAAGGTGTTCCGATGAATCGTCCTCTCGACACGGCGGACGTGGTCGTCGTCGGCTCCGGGATCGTCGGTCTGGGTGCGGCGTACGCGGCGGTCCGGCGCGGTCTGCGCGTGATCGTGGTCGACCGCACCGAGGCACCGGTCGGCGCCACGATCCGCAACTTCGGGCACCTCTGCATCGGGGCTCAGGGCGGGGAGGCCCGGCGGTACGCCGACATCTCGCACGACCTGTGGCTGCGCCTCTCCCAGGATGCGGGCTTCTGGCTGCGCGAGTCGGGCACGCTGGTCGCCGCCCGGCACGACGATGAGCTCGCCGTGCTGGAGGCCGCGTCCCGCGAGGGCGGGATCCGGATGCTGGATTCCGCGGAGCTCCTGCGTCTCGCCCCGCTCCGTGCCGAGGGACTCATCGGCGGCGCGCACATCGAGACCGACCTGCAGACGGATCCGCGCACCGCGGCGGATGCCATCGTGCGTCACCTGGCTCGTCAGGGCGTCGAGTTCCGCTTCCGTACCGCCGTCACCGCGGTCGGAGACGGACGTGTCGAGACCACCCGCGGTCCGATCGCCTGCGGGAGCGTCGTCGTCGCCGTGAACCACGACATCGATCAGCTGCTCCCCGAGGTCGCCGAACGGCACGGGGTGGTCCGCTGCGCCCTGGACATGATGCGGGCGGCCGTGTCGTTCCGGCATCCGCTCGCCGCGCCGCTGCTCACCGGCTGGTCGCTCGTCCGCTACGGTCGGTTCTCCGACGGACCCGAGGCCGCCGTGCTGCGCGAGCGCCTGCACACCGAGCGGCCCGACCTCGCCGCGATCGACCTCAACCAGATGTACACGCAGCTCCCCGACGGCACGCTCATCATCGGCGACTCGCACGCGACGGCCGTGGCCCCGGCGCCGTTCCAGCCCGAGGCCGCCTTCACCGCCTTCCTCAGCGAGGCGGAAACGCTGTTCGATGCGCCGGCGCCCCGCGTGATCGAGCGGTGGCAGGGCGTATACGCGAAGGGGCGGCAGGAGTTCCTGATCGACCGGACCGACGACGGTGTGCTGGTGCTCGCCGCCACGACCGGCATCGGGATGACCACAGGGCTGGGGCTCGCCGAAGAGAATCTCACCGCCGCCTTCGGGTGGGCGGCAGCAATGGAAGGAACATCATGACCACTCCTCTCGAACTCGTCGTCCTCGACATGGCGGGAACCACGGTGCTCGACGACGGCGTCGTGGAACAGGCGTTCCAGCGCGCCGCCGAGCGCACGGGCGTCGCGGACCGGATGCCGTGGGACGAGGCGCTCGACTACGTGCGTGTGACGATGGGGCAGTCGAAGATCGATGTCTTCACGCACCTCTCCGGTGGCGACGCCGAGTCGGCGGCACGGGCGACCGCCGCGTTCGAGGGCGCGTACGCCGAGATCGTCTCCGAGCAGGGAATCTCCGAGGTCCCTGGCGCCGCCGACGCGATCCAGGGGCTGAAGGATGCCGGGTTGACGGTCGTGCTCACCACCGGCTTCGCCCCGGTGACCCGCGACGCCCTGATCGACGGTCTGGGCTGGGGCGATCTCGTCGACCTCGTCCTGTCGCCGATCGATGCCGGACGCGGGCGTCCCGCCCCGGACCTGGTGCTCACCGCGCTGCTGCGCACGCAGACCGCCTCTGTCCAGGCCGTCGCTGTCGCCGGCGACACCGTCAGCGACGTCGAGTCGGGCCGCCGAGCCGGTGCCGGATTCGTCGCGGGCGTGCTGACCGGTGCACACGATCGTCCGGCGCTGAGCGCCGCAGGGGCGGATGCCGTGCTGAGCGATGTGACCGCCTTGCGCGGCGTGCTCGTCCAGCGCGAACTGCTCCCGCTCGTCGCCACCTCCTGAGAGGCCCGACATGGGAACGCTGCTGATCCGTCCTCCCGGACACCGGAGAGACGTCGCTCTGCGCCCGGCGGCGACCGCGATGGTCTGGATCGGCGAGGGCCATCCGCATGAGACGATCGCCGTGCCCGGGGTCGCGCTCGCCGACGGCGATGTGCTCGTGGCGGTCGAGATGTCGACGATCTGCGGTTCCGATGTGCACACCGTGCAGGGCCGTCGATCCGCGCCGACGCCCCTCGTGCTCGGACACGAGAGCGTCGGGCGGGTGATCGCGACCGGCGACGCCGGAGCGCTCACGGTCGACGGCACTCCGCTGCGGATCGGCGACCGGGTGGTCTGGTCGGTCACGGTGTCGTGTGCGCGCTGCGACCGCTGCCTGCAGGGCATGCCGCAGAAATGCCGCGACCTGGGGAAGTACGGACACGACCGCGTCGGCGCGCACGGCGATCTCACCGGAGCCTTCGCGAGTCATGTGCAGCTGCGGGAGGGGACGGCCATAGTGCGGGTGCCGGAGGCGCTCCCCGCCTCGGTGCTCGCCCCCGCGTCGTGCGCCACGGCGACCGCCTGGGCGGCGGTGGCGAGGGCCGCCAAGGACCGCGACCTGGACGGGGCCGCCGTGCGGATTCACGGGGCCGGACTTGTCGGGCTGTCGGCTGCGGCCATCGCAGCCGAGCAGGGCGCGACCGTCGAGGTGCTCGACCCCAATCCGGATCGACGTGCGCTCGCCGCACGCTTCGGCGCGACGGGTCTCGCCCGTGAACCCGACGTGGTGATCGAGGCCTCGGGGCATGCCGTGGCCGAGGCACTCGCGGGTGTCGCGGTCGGGGGAACGGTCGTGCTCGTCGGGAGCGTGTTCCCCGCCGACCCGGTGCCGTTCGATGCCGAGAGCATCGTGCGACGGCTGGTCACGGTCGCCGGTGTCCACAACTACACCGGTGCCGAACTGGCCGATGCCGTGGCCTTCCTCGCCGGACGGGGGCGGGCCTACCCGTTCGCGGATGCGGTCGGAGCGGTGCGCGGGCTGTTCGAGATCGACGCGGCTCTGGCGGCAGCCGCCGGCCCGGGCGCGCCCCTGCGGATCGGGCTCATCCCGGGGCAGTGACGCCCGTATCGCCGACGCTACTCGTCGGCGTCCTGACCGCGCAGGGGCCCGAGCGGGCGGAGCCCCTCGGAATGGAAGGCGAGCAGGCGAACGGCGGCGGCGACGGTCGCGGCCAGGACCTCTTCCGGGTCGCCGACCAGAGCGAGCCTCCGATGACCCGTATCGTCAGCGGTGGCCCAGCCCAGGTAGACCGTCCCCGCGGGGTGACCCCCCTGCGGCTCGGGGCCTCCGACTCCCGTGGTCGACACGGCGATGTCGGCGTCGAAGAGGCGCCGTGCCCCCGCGGCGAGCTGTTCTGCGCACGAGGCGGAGCAGGGATCGGTCCCCGGTGTCAGCCCGAGCACCCGCTCCTTGACGTCGGTCCGGTAGGCGACGACGCCGCCGGCGAACCAGTCCGAGGCCGCGTCGCCGGAGCCGATGGTGTGCGCGAGCAGGCCGGCGGTGAGCGACTCCGCCACCCCGACCCGCAGCGGTCGCTCGGCGGCCAGCTCACTCAGTCGCGCGATGTGGCTGCGCATGCCGGGGCCGCCGCTCGCGCCGTCTGTCTCGGTGTCGTCCGCGTCGTCCGTCTCGGTGTCCGGATCGGCTGTGGGGCCGTCGTGCAGGGTCACCGTGAGATACTCTCCACCGTCTTGCCGGTCGTCGCCGCGGAGAGCGAACGGGCGATGTCCGCCTGACTGACGATCCCGACCAGCCGCCGATCGGCGATCACCGGCAGGCGTCGCACCTGGTTCTCCTGCATCCGATCGAGGGCCACACGGATGTCGTCGTCGGCGTCGACAGTGACGGGCCTGCCCTTCGCGAGAGCGGACGCCGGCGTCGTCTCCGGGTCCATCCCGAGGGCGATCGCTCCGACGACGATGTCGCGGTCGGTGAGCATGCCCTTCAGCTTGCTGTCCTCGCCGCAGATCGGCAGGGCGCCGACATCCAGATCCGCCATCACGGACGCGGCGATGCGCAGCGAATCGTTCACCCCGATGCACCGCGGACTCGGCGTCATCAGATCGCGGGTGGTGGTCATCGCTCTTCGCTCTCGTCATAGTCGGGGCGAGGAGGCTGGAGCGGCTGGTCGGAGTACTCGCCGCCCGCGCGGCCTCCGTACGGGCGACCGTGATCGGCGAACTCATCCCGCGCGAACACGAGAGTCCACGGACCGGCCGTGAAGTGCGCTCCCGTGCGCAGCGTCTCGGAGTCCTCATCGACATGGGTCGCGTCCACACCCAGGCTCGCGTTCGTCTCGCCCTCGCCGTGCATCGTCAACACATACTCGTCGCGGTCGTCGTGCGTGATCGTGGCATGCACGGGGTCGGTGTCGGCGAGGCGCAGCTCGTTGCCGTCGGCCGAGCCGATGCGCACCACGTCGTCTTCCAGGGCGAATTCGGTGCGTTCGTCGTCCCGCGTGATGCGCAGCCGCGGGTTTCCCGCGCCCCACTGGGCGTGGGTGGTCGTCGGCGTGTAGCCCTCGTCGGGACGGTCGTCGATGTGTCGGTCGTTCATGGCATTGCCCTTCTCGAGTTCGAGTGACCCCGAGGCTAGGCTCCGGTCGATGTCTCGCCGAGGGGGTTGACTTCGGTGTATCGAGTCGGCATCGGGCACACCCGCTCGTGAGGGCGGCATCCGGCGGAGGAGTGCGCGACAATGGATCGAAGCCGTCGTCTCGGCCAGGCAGCGACCAAGGAGCACCACCAATGGGAAAGTTCGTCTACGAAGGCGGCGTGAAGACCGAGATCGAGGACCGCGCCCTCACCCACCTGCAACTCGTCATCACCGCGAAGCTGCGGCGCGGCGAGCCGTTCCCGTTCAGCTGGCGCGAAGATGCGAGCGTGGGCGGCGGGCGCACGACCGTCTGGATCCAGCCCGGGAGCTCGCTGGTCTTCAAGTACTTCGGCAGCCGTCAGCCTTCGATCAACCGCGCGTGGATCGAGGCGCTGGCGTTCACGGCGAACGCTCCGAGCGGTCTGTACCTGGTTCCCGAACCGGCCGAGGCCGGCGACGAGCCCGGTGCCGGAGAGGTTCCGGTCACGCCCCCGCTCTGACCTCCGGGGCTCTCCTCGAGCCCACGCACCTCATCGACACCCACCGGCGCGGAGCATCCGTCGGTGGGTCTCGGCGTTGCGCCCCGGACATCGACGGCACCCTGGCGAACGGCGAGATCTGTCAACCCCCTGACGAAGGACGGGACGATCGGGGAGGGTTGCTCCGACGACGACACGTCCGACGAGACGAGGAGGATCGGCCATGACCGACGACACCACCGACCCACGGCACGCGCACCGCGAGGAGGGTTTCCCCGCACAGCACCAGGACCAGCCGGGACTGACCGAGGAGACCAGGCCCGAACCGGACCACGGCGAGCGGACCTACGTCGGCCACGGCCGCCTGGACGGACGCCGCGCCCTCATCACCGGCGGAGACTCGGGCATCGGGCGGGCCGTGGCGATCGCCTTCGCACGCGAGGGCGCGGACATCGCGATCGCGCACATGCCCGAGGAGCAGGACGACGCGGAGGACACCCTCGCCCTGGTCCGCGAGGCGGGACGCACCGGAGTGGGTTTCGCCGGTGACCTGCGGGACGAGGCGTTCGCGACCGAGATCGTGGCGGGGACGCGGAGTGCGCTCGGCGGACTCGACGTGCTCGTGCTCAACGCCGGCTACCAGCACGACATCGACGGCTTCGAGAACCTGGAGACGGAGCGGATGCGCCGGGTGTTCGACACCAACCTCGCGGGAATGCTGTTCTCGGCACGGGCGGCCTACCCCCGGCTCGAGCCTGGAGCGAGCATCATCGTGACCGCGTCCGTGCAGGCGTACAACCCTTCGCCGGGACTGATCGACTACGCCATGACGAAGGCGGCGCAGGTGGCGTTCGTGAAGGCGCTCGCGGAGGAGGCAGGGCCCAGGGGCATCCGGGTCAACGCCGTCGCGCCCGGGCCGATCTGGACGCCGCTGATCCCGGCGACCGGGTGGGACGCCGAGCGGCTGGCGACCTTCGGAGACGACACCCCGTTGGGCCGGGCGGGACAGCCGGCAGAACTGGCCGGGGCGTACGTGTACCTGGCATCGTCCGAGTCGTCGTACACCTCCGGATCGGTCATCGCGGTCACGGGCGGCAAGGCTCTCTGATCTGCGTCGAGGCGGCGGTCCGGCCGGGGGCCGCCGCCTAAGCTTGTCTGGTGCAGAAGCCCGCCGCGTCCAGTCCCCTCGTGGGGGTCGCGCTCGTCATCGGCTCCTGCCTCTCGCTCCCTTTCGGGGCCGCGGTCGCGGCCCAGCTCTTCCCCGTGCTCGGGCCGTGGGGCGTGACCTCGCTGCGCGTCGCGATCGCCGCGATCCTGCTCGCCGTCATCGTGCGCCCGCGACCGCGGAAGTGGACCCGCCCGCAGTGGCTCGCCGCGGTGCTCTTCGGTGTCTCGCTCGCCGCGATGAACGGCTTCTTCTACGCCGCGATCGATCGCATCCCGCTGGGCCCCGCCGTCGCGATCGAGTTCCTCGGTCCGCTCGTGCTCGCCGCCGTGCTCACCCGCAAGCTCGCGGACTTCGCCTGGGTCGGGGTCGCCCTGCTCGGCATGGTCGTCCTGGGCATCGACGGCATGATCGGCGCCGAGCCGCTCGATCCGCTCGGGGTCGTGTTCATCCTCATCGCCGCCGGCTTCTGGGTGATGTACATCCGGATGAGCGCCCGTGTCGGCGCGCTGATCCCCGGGAGCAGCGGACTGGCGATGGGCCTCGTGGTCGCGGCCGTGCTCCTCATCCCGGTCGGTATCCCCGCCGCATCGACGGTCGCGATGGACCCGCAGCTCCTGCTGCTCGCGGCGATCACCGCGGTGCTGTCGTCGGTGATCCCCTACAGCTTCGAACTCGCGGCGTTGCGCCGTCTGCCGCAGCGGGTGTTCGGGGTGCTGCTGAGCCTCGAACCCGCGTTCGCGACCCTCGCCGGGTGGCTCATCCTC
Source organism: Microbacterium sp. K27 (assembly GCF_004794435.1). Lineage (NCBI taxonomy): Bacteria > Bacillati > Actinomycetota > Actinomycetes > Micrococcales > Microbacteriaceae > Microbacterium > Microbacterium sp. K27. The sequence goes on along the minus strand of NZ_SSDK01000036.1, from coordinate 126,560 downwards.
GGGCAGGACGCGACACCGCTGCGGATGCTCGCCGTCGGGCTCGTGATCGCCGCGAGCGTCGGCACCACGCTCGGCGTACGGAGGGACCGTCGCGACGGCGGCCCCTCCGGCCCCTTCACCGCGCCGATACCGCTGCCCGACTGACCGCGGGCGTCGGCAGCGGGAACCGCCGCCGCAGGATGACACGCTGCACGAGCGTCCACACCACGGTGACCGTGAGATACAGCGCGGCAGCGAGCGGGACGAACGCGGCGAAGACGGCGGTGAGGTAGTGCATCGCCGAGACGACGCGCAGCATGGCGGGGGAGTTCAGCGGAGAGCCGTCGCCCGCCACCGGTGCCGGACGGAAGACGCGACGGGTGATCTCGGCGACGACGATCATCACCGCCAGCAGCGCGCCGAAGACGAGGAACGTGGCAGTGGTCGCCGTGCCGCCGAAGAGCGCCGACACCAGGCTCGTCCCGAGCGGCGCACCGAACAGGTCGTGTGCGAGCAGTTCGTTCGGGTGCCCCGCGATCTCCGGTCGGAGGAACAGCGTGTAGAGGATGCCGACGACCGGAGCCTGTGCCAGCACGGGAAGCATCCCGGCGAACGGCGACGTGTTCTCGGCCTTGTACAGCGCCAGCGTCTCCCTCTGCAGGCGCTCGGGGTTCTTCTTATGGCGGCGCTGCAGCTCACGCAGCTTCGGGGCGAGGCGCGCCCTGGTCTGCTCGGCCTTGGCCTGGGAGATGCCGACGGGAATGAGCAGCGCCCGCACCAGCAGGGTGACGAGGACCACCGCGAGGGCGGCCGCCGAGGCACCGGCGAGGGGGGTGAGGAGGTCGGAGAGCCCGGTCAGGGCACCGTAGGCGGCGTCGAGGAGGGCGGCGAGAGGGGGGAAGGCGAAGATGTCCATGCGGGTGTCCGTTCGTGGCGTCGGGAAGGGTCGGCGAAAGCCGCGTGATCCCGTCGTGTGAACGGACTACGCGGCGGTCGCGATTCCCGGCGCCCGAGGGCGCGGATGCCCGGCGGCATCAGGATCGCTCTGCGTGAGGAGGGTGCCGATGTCGATCGCGCGCAGCGGATGCGGGGCGTCGGCTGTGGCTCCGGGGCGCACGCTCAGCACGATGGCGAGCGTGAGGGCGGTCACGGCCAGCAGCGCGATCGCGAGGCCGAGGGCCGCCGCATCCGGCATCGAGACGAGACCGAGCGCGGTCGCGACGAAGCTCAGCATCTGCCCGAACCACTCGCTCATGTGCGCGCTCCTCCCTGCGACGAGGGTATCACCGGGGTCTGCGCTTCGCCCCGGCTTCGAATCGCGCGAAGCGTCGCATCGGCGGCTCGAATGCAACCGTTCGCGCGATCCGAACGGGGACGATACCTGCGCCGCGGGCGTAACGTCGAAGCATGAGTGACCTGCGCGCCCTGCTCGGCATCGAGCATCCGATCATCCTCGGCCCCTTCGGCGGGCTCTCCTCGACGGCGCTCACCGCGGCCGTGAGCGATGCGGGCGGACTGGGATCGTTCGGCTTGTACGGCTACGACGGCGATCGCATCCGCGCGACCGGGGCCGAGCTGCGTTCCCTGACCGATCGACCGTTCGCGGTGAACATCTGGCTGCCCAGAGGCGATGAGGTCGAACCGAACCCGCAGCACACGGTGTTCGCGCAGGCACTTGAGCCCTTCTACGAAGCCGTGGGGGTCGAGGTTCCCGGAAGACCCGAGCGCTATACGCCCTCCCTCGATGAGCAGCTCGACGCCATCTGGGAGATCGACCCCGCGGTGCTGAGCGTGGTGTTCGGGGTGCCCTCCGACGCGCTGGTGGAGGAGGCCCGACGTCGCGGCGTCCGGATCGTCGGCACGGCGACAACGGTGGCGGAGGCGGTCGCGCTCGCCGCAGCAGGAGTGGATGCCGTGGTCGCCACCGGCGCGGAGGCCGCCGGTCATCGGGTGTCGTTCCTGCGCCCTGCCGAGGAGTCGCTCGTCGGGACGTTCGCCCTGATCCCGCAGGTCGTCGATGCGGTCGACGTGCCCGTGATCGCCGCGGGAGGCATCACCGACCGGCGCGGCGCGGCCGCGGCGTTCGCTCTGGGCGCCACCGGTGTGCAGGTCGGTACGGCCTTCCTCGCGACGGCGGAGTCGGCGGCGAACCAGGCGCACCGTGACGCGATCCGCTCGACCGCCGCCGACGAGACCGTGCTCACGCGCGCGATGAGCGGACGCCTCGCCCGGGGTGCGCGCAACCGCGTGGTGCGGGCGATCGAGGCGAGCGGCACGATCGCGCCGTTCCCGATGCAGAACTGGCTCACCGGACGTTTTCGCACAGCGGCCGGCGAGCAGAACCTGGGCGCGTTGCAGTCGCTGTGGATGGGGCAGGCCGCGCCGCTGGTGCGCCATGAAACCGCCGCGGACGTGTTCGCCGAACTGCTCGCGGGGGTTCCGGGGGCTCCTTGATGCTCGCTGACGCTCGCTCTGCGGCGTTCCGGTCGCAGTTCCTGCCGCGCTGACGGCCTCGGAGCGACAGGGAGTGCGACCGGAACCCTCGCGAGCCAGACGCTGCTCCACGAGCCAGACGCTGCTCTAGAGGATGACGGTGGACTTTCCGTGCACGATCACGCGGTCCTCGGCGTGCCACTGCACGGCGCGGGCGAGCACCAGGCGCTCGACGTCGGCACCGCGGCTCTGCAGCTCGGCCGCCGACTCGGAGTGGGTCACGCGCGTGACATCCTGCTCGATGATCGGTCCCTCGTCGAGGTCGGCGGTCGCGTAGTGCGCGGTCGCGCCGATGAGCTTGACGCCGCGATCCTTGGCGCGCGCATACGGGTTCGCCCCGATGAACGCGGGCAGGAACGAGTGATGGATGTTGATCACCGGGGCTTCGAGACGGGTGATGAAGTCGTCGGTGAGGATCTGCATGTAGCGGGCGAGCACGACCAGGTCGACGTTGCCACGCAGCAGTTCGAGCTGTCGCTCCTCCATCGCGGACTTGTCGCCGGAGGGGATGTGCACGAACGGCACCCCGAACGAGCGGACGGCCTCCGCCAGGTCGGGGTGGTTGGAGACGACCATCGTGATGTCGATGTCGAGCTGTCCCCGCTGGGTGCGCCAGAGCAGCTCCATCAGGCAGTGATCGTACTTCGAGACGAAGATCGCGACGCGCTTGCGACGGGCCACGTCATGCAGCGACCACTCCATGCGGAAGCGCTCGGCGACGACCGCGATGTCGGCCTCCAGTGCGGGACGCGCGGCCGCCAGCCCGTCGAGGTGGATGACCGTGCGCTGGAAGAAGCGGCCCCCCTCGGAGTCGGTCGAGTGCTGATCGAGCGAGATGATGTTCGCCCCGTGCTGCGCGAGCACGCCGGCCACGGCGGCGACGATGCCGGGCTGGTCGTCGCAGGCGATGAGCAGGCGGGCGGTATCGGGCTGAGACATGGGGGCTCCTCGAGGGTGTGCATCGATTCTGCCGTGGATGCGCCGAGCGGGCGAATCGCGAAAGATCACCCGCAGCGCGTCACCCGCGAGGCGGCGGGCTCACCTACCCTGAGAGCATGGAAGCGAGCGACCTCGGTCTGGTGCTGATCCCCCTGCTGGCGGTCGCCGCGCCGTTGCTCGCGCGTGGTGTGCGACCCGTGGTGCGGGTGCCCATCGTCGTGTTCGAGCTCGTGCTCGGCATCCTCGTCGGCCCGGCCGTGCTCGGCTGGGTCGAGCCGGGACCGCTGCTCGAGAAGCTCAGCGACTTCGGCCTGGCGCTGCTGTTCTTCGTCGCCGGAACCGAGATCGACTTCAAGATGGTCGCGGGCAAGCCGCTGGCGCGCGCATCGCTCGGGTGGCTGCTCAGCGTCCTGCTGGGCATCGGGCTGGGGTTCTTCTTCGCGCCGGGGGAGGGCATGGTGGTGATCGGCATCGCGCTGAGCTCGACCGCGTTGGGCACGCTGATGCCCATCCTGCGCGATGCCCGCGAGCTCGACACCCCCTTCGGCCGTGCGATCAGCGCGATCGGCGCGGTCGGCGAGTTCCTGCCGCTCATCGCGATCTCGATCTTCCTGAGCACGCGGACGACGCCGATCGCCACCGTGATCCTCTTGACCTTCGTCGTGCTCGCCGGTCTCGCCGTGCTTCTCGCCAATCGTGTGCCGCATGGACGGCTGCACCGTATCGTGCGCGCCACGCTGCACACCTCCGACCAGTTCGGCGTACGCTTCGTGATCCTCCTCATCGCCGCGCTCGTCGGCCTCAGCGTCATGCTCGACCTCGACATGCTGCTCGGCGCCTTCGTGGCAGGTGCGATCTGGCGCATCATCATGGCGCGCGCCCCGAAGAAGGACGCGGAAGAGGTCGAGAGCAAGATCGAGGCGATCGCCTTCGGTTTCCTCGTGCCGATCTTCTTCCTCTACACCGGCGTCACCTTCGACCTGCAGGCGCTGCTCACCTCGTCGTCCGCGCTCGCACTGGTGCCGATCTTCCTGGTCGCCCTGCTGGTGATCCGTGGATCGGCGGCGCAGCTCTCTGTTCCGCACGGTGCGAGCGTGCGCGATCGGGCGGCCCTCGGGCTCCTCGCCGCGACCGGCCTGCCGATCATCGTCGCGGTGACGGCCATCGGCGTCGACCAGAAGATGCTCGACACCGGCACGGCCGCGGCGCTGGTCGGGGCCGGCATGCTGTCGGTGCTGCTGTATCCGCTCATCGGCATGACACTCCGCGGCGATCGCGCCGAGGTCGTCGGGCCGACGCACGCCGCCGAATCCACGCAGGGAGAACTGTGACCACCGCATCCGCCCTCCTGACCCAGGCCGCGAAGGACCTGAAGGACGCTCCGAAGGAGGGCCTCGGCGAGCAGCGCGACTCCCGGTGGCGCGGGCGTCGCATCGTGCGGGTCGGCGCGGCCTGGCACCTGGGCGTGCTGCTGCTGACCGATACGCATGCGCTGGCCACGAATGAAGTGTTGCGCGCCGCCGACCCCGGTCGCCGCGGCTACACGGCCGAGTCGGCGAGGGAGCGCGCCGAGCGCCGTGCCGAGGCCCTGCGCGGCGGCTTCGACGAGGGCGACGTGGTGCACGTGGGGTGGAGCGTGATCGACGTCGATGCGGTGGATGCCGGCGGTTCCTCGGGTCCGCTCGCCCTCATCGATGCGGTCCCCTCCGTGCGGTGGAGCACCGCCGGTGGATTCATGCCGCTGGAGGCATACCTGCGCGAGCGCGTGGCGCTGCTGCGCGACTCCGCGTCGAGCTGACGCCGGCGAAGCGACTCCGGCGGACCGACTCAGGCGAAGGTCTCGGCGAATCGGCGCAGGAGTGCTGCGCCCTCGGTGACGGATGCGGCGAGCACCTGCTGCTGAACCGCGTCGAACTCGTCGGGGTCGAAGTAGCCGGTGGTGCGGTAGAAGGTCATCCGGTCGGCGAAGTCGCGAGGGGTGGGCTCGGGGTGGAACTGCGCCGCATACAGGTGCGTGCCCACGCGGTAGGCCTGCACAGGGCAGACCTCGTTCGTCGCCAGCAGCACCGCACCGGGAGGCACGTTCGCTGCGCTCTCCTTATGCGCGGTGAACACGGTGAGGGCGGAGCCGCTGGGACCGAAAACCGGGTCGAGCGCGCCCTCGGGGGTCGTCTCGATCACGGTGGCGCTCGCGGGCTCGGGGGTGTCGGTCACGACGTCGCCACCGAGCATGCGGGTGACGACTCCGATGCTGAAACAGGTGAAGAACACCGCGATCTCCGTCGCCATCGCCGCATCGGCGAGAGTCCGCAGATCGGCTTCGACGCGCATCTGCTCCGCAGTCTTCACGGCGTCGGAGACGTTGAAGGGCGAGCCGCCGACCACGACGCCGCGGTAGCCGCGCAGGCGCTCGATGTGCAACGGCGTCTGCAGCAGGTCGAGCCGGTCGACCACGTCCACGCCCAGCGCCCGCCGGAACGAAGCGTGCTCGGCATCCGCCGCCCCGATCTCGGGACGCACGCAGATGTAGAGAAGCGAGGCCATCAGGAGATTCTAACGAGCGTGCGGCGGTCGGCCGTCGCGGTCGTCAGCGCGAGGAGTTCGCCGTGCGGCCGCGGACGATGCCCACGAACGTCTCGACATCGGGTGTGGTGCGCTCGCGGGGCCAGGCCAGGGCCACGGTCGAGGTCGGTCCGTCCGTGAGGATGCGGTGGTCGGCGTCCTTGCGGTGGTGCTTGCGGGCGAGCGACATCGGGACGATCACGATGCCGACTCCGGATGCCGCGGTCGCGATCGCGTCATCGGTGGGCAGCGCCGCGAACGTCGCCGGGAGTGCGCCCGGGAGATCGAGGGGACCGAGCACATCGTCGGTCAGCGCGATCACGATCTCGCCCTCCAGGTCTGCCGCCGTGAGGTCATCGGCCGCCATCAGATGCGAGTCCGCCGCGGCGACCACGACGGGGAGCTCGTCGTAGAGCGGGATGATGTGCAACGACTCGTCCAGGAGGGGCAGACGCACCAGGGCGGCATCGAGATCGTCCAGCGCTGCCCGCGAGGACGCCGCCTCGATCTCCACGAGTTCGAGCGGAACGTGCGGCATCCGCTGCTTCCACGCATCGACCCACCTGCCCGGCGTCGCGCCGGGCACCGCGCCCAGACGGAAGGTGCGGGGTGCCTCGGGTTCGGGCTGCGGAGAGTCGAAGACCACCTTGGTGGTCTTCTTCTTCGGCTTCTGCGGGGGGAAGCGCTCGGCAGGAGCGGCCTTGTTCCGGCGAACCGGTGTGCCGCGGCTTGCGCCCTTCGCGGGCCGTCTTCCCTGATTCGCCATGGGGACCAGGCTACTCGGCGAGCGGCCCCGGCACCTCCGGCGACGCAGCGGGGGTCGCGGCCGCGAGCTTGCGCTGCGCCCGGCGGATGAGTCCCGTGGCGCCGCCGACGAGCAGCAGCACCCCCGCGGTCAGCAGCAGGATCGTGATGATCGTGGGCGGGGTCAGAGTCAGGAGCGCCTCCGCGACCGCTTCTCGTCGGGCTTCGTCGGCGAGCGCCCAGAGGGCACCTCCCGCGACGGCGGCGAACAGGAGCCCCCAGATGATGGCGGCCCAACGGGTGCGGGGCGGGGTGGTCGTCTCGGTGATCGTCGGCGTGCTCATCACTGGTCTTCCTTCGCGGGCTCGATGACGATGACGGCGATCTCGCCGCTGGTCTGATGGATGGTGACCGGCTGGACCGTGGTCGTCGAGGCGTTCTCCGCGGCGATCTTCACCGACACGGATGAGCGTCCGTCGCGTTCCTCGACGGGCCAGACGCCGCTGTCGACGATCCCGCCTCTTTCCTCGTCCTGCCGCGTCCAGGAGACGGTGGCCGTATCGACGGTGGCGCGCAGATCGAGCTCCACTCCCGGCTGCACATAGATGAAGGTGTTCCCGGAACCCTTGTCCACGACGATCGACCGGGGGCTGTCGTCGTGCGGGTTCAGCGTGACGTACACATCTCCGAAGGGCTGGCGCACATGAGCGGGCGCGTTGTTGCCGATCGAGGCATAGCCGAGTGTGACGCCCGGGAAGGCCGAGAATGCACCGGCCACCAGTCCGCCCACCAGCGTGAGCACTGTCGCGAAGGCCAGGAAGCCGCTCCGCCGACGGAACGCCCCGGCGACGATCATCCCGAGGGCGAGGATGAGGGCGGTGGCGAGCAGGCCCAGTGCCCCGCCGAGGGCTTCCCCACCGGCGACGAGACCGACGGCGGCACCCGTGATGATGGCGAGGCCGATCATGGTCGCGGCGAAGGCGAAGCCCGCTCGCGGGTTCGATGCGCGGCGGATGCGGCGGCGCTCGGCCGCCTCCGCGGCGAACACGGCGGCCTCAGCCTGGCGCTCCCGGCGCAGCTGGTCGCGGGCGGCCCGTTCGACATCCTGCTGCTGGCGCCGCCACGCTTGATCCTGTTCCTTCCAGGCGGCATGCTGGGCGCGCCACGCCTCGAGGGCGAGAGGGTCCTGGGATCCGGGCGGCAGCGGGGCCGGCGGCGCCGGCGGGGTCAGCCCGAGCCCGGCATCCGGCGCGGCGGGCTCCGTCACGGTGTCGGCAGCGGGGAGCGCCTGCGTGGAGAGAGTGGCGTCCGCCCCCTCGGCGGTACCCGAACCGTCGAGGGGAGCGGACGCGGCCGGGGCCGTCTGATCTGCGGAAGCCATCGGCAGATCGGACGCGGAAGCTCCCGGCGTGCGGCTGGCCGCGCGCAAGATCAGGAAGAGCAGGCCGGCGACGAGCACCAGCCCGAGGATCCAGCTGATGAGGGACAGAGCGGACCAGCCGTCGTATCCGAGCCCGAACAGGCGGCCGGCGAGGGGCGCGGTCGGGAACAGGCCGATGACGCCCATCGCCAGGATGCCCCACTGCACGGGCTGGTAATCGCGGCGCAGGAGGTCGCGCACGTGCACACGTCCGTCGATGTCGGGCAGCAGTGCCCAGGCGGCGGCGTAGAGGAAGATCACCGGCAGTCCGAACAGGGCCGCGACCACGAGCACACCCCGCACGATCAGCGGGTCGATGCGGAGGCGGGCGGCGATGCCGGCGGCGACACCGCCGAGCCAGCCCTCGGAACGGGCGACGCCGAGACCGGCGACCCAGAGCAGGAAGCGATCGGCACCGCGCGGGATGTCGGTGCCCGGAGCGCCGACGGCCGGAGCGGCGGGGTCGGCGGGGGGTGGGGGCGCAGTCGGAATCGTCATGCTTCGATCCTGGCGGCGACAGCGGGATTGCTGCCATGGGGGGAACCCCTGAACGGACCCTGATTCCGGGCAGGGGAGCCCCCGGAGCACACGTGCGGGTGATTGGATTGCCACATGTCCTCTTCGGCGCACGTTCCCGCGCGACCCCCGCGTGCCGCGGCACCGCCGCGCCCGCCGTTGAGCCGCGATCGCGACTGCCTGGTCGCCGGCGTCAGCACCGGGCTCGCGCGTCATCTCGGCGTGCGGGTGTGGACCGTGCGGACACTGTTCATCGCCCTCACCCTGTGCGGCGGCGCAGGAGTGCTCCTCTACGCCTGGTGCTGGATGTTCACGCCGTGGGAGCAGGGGGAGGGTGCGCCGACGAGGCGGATGCCGGTGGCCTGGCTGCTGCTCGCTCCCGCGGCCGTGGGAATGCTCGTCGTGCTGGTCTGGCGCGGGGGCAGCGACTGGTTGAGCGGATCGATCCCGCCGGACCTCGCCGCGTTGGTCGTGGGCGGTACGGCGGCGTTCGCGACGGGTGCCGGGCTCTGGGCCACGCTGATCGACCGCACGGACACGGCTCGAGGACCCCGGCACACCCTGAGCATCCGGATCCTCTCGATCCTGCTGCTGGCTCTGCTGTTCATGATCCTGCTGTCCTGGCCCGTCGCCAGATCCGGCGTGGCACTCGTGCTCCTTCCTCTGGGCGGACTCGCGGCCGTGGTGTCGTCGACGTTGATCCCCCGATGGCGCGAGCTCTCGGGTGAACGCGTGCGCCGCATCCGCGAGGAGCAGCGCAGCCAGATGGCCGCGCACCTGCACGACTCGGTGCTGCAGACGCTGGCGCTGATCCAGAACAGGGCGGGGGCCTCCAGCGAGGCCGCGCGCCTCGCCAGGGCGCAGGAGCGCGAGCTGCGTGCGTGGCTGTACGACGGGGACGCCCCGGCCGACAGCGACCTTCCGACAGACCTGCGCGACTATGCGGGAGCGCTCGAGCTCGACTATCCGGTGCGCATCGACGTGGTCTCGGCCGGACTGTCGACCGAACGTGCGAGCGGGGAGCTCGCGGCGGCCGCCAGGGAGGCGATCCTGAACGCAGCCCGTCATGCGGGTGGCGAGATCTCGGTGTACATCGAGGGGAGCGCTTCGGGCGTCGACGTGTTCATCCGTGACCGAGGTGCAGGGTTCCGCCTCGACGACGTGCCCAGCGATCGGCTGGGCGTGCGGGAGTCGATCATCGGGCGCATGCGGCGTGCGGGTGGCAGCGGAGCGGTCCGCAGCGACGAGAACGGCACCGAGGTGCACCTGCGGATCATGACGGGCCCGCTCCAGGATCGCCCGGCCGCGCGGCCGGCACCCGCTCGGGAGGAACAACGTGGCTGACAGCATCCGGGTCGTGATCGTCGACGACCACTCGATCTTCCGCTCCGGCCTGCGTGCCGATCTCGACGCGGGCGTCGACGTGGTCGGCGAAGCGGCCGACGTGCCCTCCGCCATCACCGTGATCGGCGCGACACGGCCGGATGTCGTTCTTCTCGACGTGCATCTGCCCGGCGGAAGCGGCGACGATGCGGCCGGCGGCGAAGCCGTGATCCGCGGTTCGGCACCCACCGGCGCACGGTTCCTCGCGCTGAGCGTCTCGGATGCGGCGGCCGACGTGGTGCGGGTGATCCGTGCGGGGGCCAGGGGCTACATCACCAAGGGCTCGTCCGGCATCGAGGTCAGCAGCGCGGTGCGGGCGGTGGCCGAGGGAGACGCCGTGTTCTCGCCGCGACTCGCCGGCTTCGTGCTGGACGCGTTCGGGGCGGTCTCCGGAGAGACCGCCACCGCGACCGACGAGCTCGACCGGCTCTCGGCGCGCGAGCAGGAGGTCATGCGCCTCATCGCCCGCGGGTACGCCTACAAGGAGGTGGCGTCGGAGCTGTTCATCTCGATCAAGACGGTCGAGACGCACGTGTCATCGGTGCTGCGGAAGCTGCAGCTGTCGTCGCGGCACGAACTCACCGCATGGGCGTCGGAGCGGCGCCTGCTGTAGTCGTGGCGCAGAACCGGCTTGTGCGTCGCTCCGATTCGCGAGACTCTGGCCTTGAACGAACCGGGCGCCGAGCCATCGGCAGCACAGCGGGACGGAGCGAAAATGAGTGCAGGAAGAGCATTCGGAGCGATCGGGGCCGTCTCGTTGCTGGCTTTCGCCTTCGCATTCGCCTCGCCGCCACGGCAGGCTTCGGCCGCCGAGATCGGGGACGTGTTCACTTCGATCACGATCTCGCCGGTGCTGGGAACGCCGTGGCAGCAGACGAGTGATCCCACGTCGATTCCCGATGGATCGCTCGTCGATGTGTCGTTCGCCTTCACCCTCCCCGACGAGGCCACAGCCGGCGACACCGCCACCATGACGTTCCGGAGCTCTGGAGGCGTCACGACGTCGGTCGCCGACCTGGCGCCCTTCCCCATCCTTTCCGCGGACGGTGAGACGATCGCCATCGGCACCGGGGCAGGCGACACCGTGACGGTGACGTTCGCCGCGTACGTGGACACGCATACCGCCGTCAGCGGTTCCGGGACGTTTCAAGCCAGGGTGAGCGCCTCGGCCGCCGCAGCGACGCCGTCGGCCTTCGGCATCCCCATCGCGGTGTCCAGTGGCGAGTTTCCTGCAACGGTGAGGATCTATCGCATCACCGACGTCAGTACCGAGGCCGTAGGCGTACATGGAACGGTGCTCGACGACACATCCCTCGAGTGGAGGTACTTCAGCGCTATTCCGCTGTACAACCTCGATCTCGCCCTGATGGATGGTGCCAGCGTCGTGGATTGCGCGGCGCTGCATCTCGAATACCGCGACGCCGCGTGGACGCCGGGAGATCCGTATCCGAGCGACGCGCAGTTCGGTGCGCCGGTCGGTATCCCGACCGCGAGTTGCACGCCCGTGTCGGGGGGACTCGATTCGGCCACGCAGGTCGTCAGCGTCGTGCCGGAAGCACAGGTGCCGGCCGGAACGCTCCGCGAGTTCCGGCTCATCGCCGGCATCACTTCGGATGAACAGCCCGAGTTCCAGGCGGTGCTAGCGACGAGCGATGCGGGGTCCACGCAGACCGTCTCGTTCGTCGGGTTCGCGGAACGTCAGACCGCACGCGGCGTCGGGCAGGGAACACTCATCCCGCTCCCGCCGGAGCCTGACCCGGACACGTCGGATGGCGGTACATCGCAAGCCGACACGCTGGCGGACAGTGGACTGTCGCCGAGCGCGCTACCGGGACTCGGCGTGGTACTGGTCACGCTCGGTGTTCTGGCGATCACCGGCTCACGCCGGTTCCGGCATCTGGAAAGGCAGCAGTAATGCTGCCGAGGGCTCGGGCGGTCAGGCCGCGAGCCACAGGCCCTTCTGGTCCGTCGCGATGGTGAGTCCCGCGGCGACCGTCTCGTCGTCGCCGATCCTGGCGCCGCGGACGATGCGCGCTCCGGCGCCGATGTCGGTGCGGACACCCACGTAGGCGTGATCGCCGATCGCCGCACCGTGGCCGACGTGCGCGTGCGCGTCGACGAACGCGCCTTCGCCGATCACGGCATCCTCGTCGATCCAGGCGCCGCGGGCGATCGTGGCCCCGGCGCCGACGCGCGCCCCCGGTTCGATATACGCACCGGCCTCGATGTGCGCTTTCGGGTGCACCTTCGCGCCGTGCGCGACGAGACCCCGGCCGTTCGCGTGCTTGCGATACCGCAGCGTCGCGCCCTGGTCGTTCTCGATGTCGACGTAGTTCTTGCCCACGATTCCTCCCGTGCTCCGGAGTTCTCCGGATATATCAACAACCACGGCAGAGGCGGATTCATTCCCGCGGATGGATGTGGTCAGCGCTGGCAGGAGGGGCACCAGAAGGTGACGCGCTCGCGGGTCGGATCGGCGCCCTGCTCGCCGCGTCGGATGAGGGTTCCGCAGCGTCGGCACGGGCGCCCGGCGCGACCGTACACCCAGGTGCCCTGACCCGGGCGATCGATGCCGGTGAAGGTGCGGTGGCGGCGGTCGCGATTGGCGCGGATGGTGCGGACGCCGAGATCGATGAGGGCGGACACATCGACGTCCGGCGTCGGCGTGGTCGGCAGGATTCCGCGCAGGAACAGGAGTTCCGCAGCGTACTCATTGCCGAACCCCGCGACGTTGCGCTGATCGAGGAGCGCGACATGGATGCTGCGCGTATCGGCCCCGAGACGCCTGACCGCTTCGGCCGCGTCCCAGCTGTCGGCGAGGGGATCCGGCCCCAGGTACCCCACGAGCTGGTCCTCGTCGCGCGTGGCGACGACCTCGATCTCGGCGATGTCGACGCCCACGGCTTCACTCCGCGGTGTGCCGACGACGGCGCGCACCTTGAACGCCGGGTGCCGCCACTTCTCTCCCGGGCGGTACGCGAACCAGGCGCCGTCCATGCGCAGATGCGAATGCAGCGTGCTGTCGCCGATGCGCATGAGCAGATGCTTGCCGCGGGGAACCACGCCGTGCACGGGCTGCCCGGTCAGATCGAGCGTGGCGAACCGGGGGACGCGGAGGTCGAAGCGGGTGACCTCCGCACCGGCCAGCGCTTCGTCGAGGCGTCGGGCCGTGCGGAAGACCGTGTCGCCCTCGGGCATCAGGAAGCCCCGAGGGGCGGGGGCGGCGTCGGGGTCGTCGTCGTGGGCAGCGCAGCGGTTCCGGCGCGGGTGAGCATGTCCCGCGCGAGCATGGTGCTCCCGGCGACGGCGGCGGGCATGATCGCGACGGCGCCGCCGGGGATGAGGAAGCAGAGCTGGGTCGCGACACCGAAGCCGAGCACCCGTGCGCGGCTGCCGGAGAACAGCACGGCTCGGTCGGTGGGGCTGAGGTCGCGGGCGTCGAAGGCGCGGCCCGTCAGTTCGCGTGCGAGCAGTCGACCGGTGAGCACGACACCGGCGATGGGGCCGAGGAATCCACCGACGGCCGGGATGAGGCCGATCAGCAGTACGAGGATCGCGATCAGGATGCCGAGCAGCACCAGTCGGAGCCCTTCGCCGAGGGCGCTCCAGAAGCCGCCGCCGTCGGCAAGGGGAGCGTCACCGAGATCGACCTCGACCGCGTGCCAGATGCGCTGATAGAACGGGTCGCCGATCGTCAGGGTCAGAGCGCTGAACACGACGCTGGCCAGGGCGAGCGCCGCCGCGACGATCACGAAGCTCACTGCGGACCGCAGCAGTCCGCGCCACGGTTCGAGCCACCCCTCGGCGAACGGCGTCAGCCAGGTGGAGACCGACGGCAGCGAGATGATCAGCGGCACGAGTGCGGCGGCGAGCAGGATCAGCGCGATGATCGCGGGGATCAGTCCGAGCACCATGAGACCGGGCCGCGTGCGCCACAGGCCGAATCCCCGCAGCAGCGTACGGATGCCGGCGGCGAACTCTCGGATCATGGCTTCCAGCGTAGAGGCATCGCTCAGACGACCTTGCGGAGGGTGTATCCGCGCGGCGTCGCCACGAAGCCGGCCTCCTGCAGGGCGAGCGCGAGTGCGGTGCCGTAGACCCCCTCGCCGTTGATCTTCTCGACGGTGAGGGTATCGAGGCGTCGGCTGCGCGCGGTGGCAGCGAGGTCGGCGGTGGCGGCACGCAGCACGTCGACGTCATCGCTGAACGACAGCACCGTGCGGCCACCGCGTTCCAGGGAGAGCACCAGGGTGCCGTCGACCAGGACGACCAGACCTCCCGCCTTGCGCCCGGGGCGGTGCGACACCCCGTCGAGCTTGGGCCAGCCGAGCGCCGCACCGTAGGGGTTCGCGGGGTCGGTCGCGGCGAGGGTGACGGCCGCGCGGGGTGGTGGATCGGCGAGGCCCGCGTAGGTGCGCAGTCGGTCGACGGTGCCTGAGGCGGCGAATTGCGCGGCGCCGAGCTTCTCGATCACGTAGCCGCGGCGACAGTGCCCCGCCTCTTCGAAACCGGCGAGCACTCGATAGGCCTGCGCGAAGCCGCCGGGCACGCCTTCGGCCTGCACGGCGCCGCGGGTCACGACGCCGTAGCGGTCGAGCAGGAGGCCGGCGGTGACGGTCGCCCGACGGGAGGGATCGGTCTCGAGTGCGGGCAGCAGCGACCAGCGTCCGCCGATCGACGCGGGCCGCGGTGCGGCGGATCCGGTGAAGGACACGCCGCGGTAGGTGCGGGCGCGGGGGGCGCGGCGCTTCACCTTGTGTGCCTGCGAGCCGCCGGCGAGAAGAGAGCGGATCGGGGCGAAGGTGTCGTTGGTGACGTAGCCCGACCACGTCAGCGACCACAGCGCCTCGAGCACGGACTGCTCGTTCTCGGCCGCGGCCATCTCTTTCAGCTGGCCGGCGAAGTAGGCGCCGCCGACGTCGAGGGCGATGAGGATACGTGATTCCAGGGAGTCGGAGGCGATCTCGGCGTCGCGTTCCGGGAGGGTGAAGGGCGCGATGTCGGCGGGATGCAGCGACACCCAGCCGTCGCGCCCCGGAAGCGTGCCGTGCCCCGACCAGATGACCTCGCCGGCGGCCGTCAGCTCATCCAGCATCCCGGGGGAGTAGTCGCGCACGCGGGAGGGGAGGACCAACGATTCCCAGGCGCTCGCGGGAATCGGAACACCGGCGAACTGCTCGATCACGCTGAGCACGCCGTCGACGCCGTCGAGGGGGCGACCGATGTGCTGCCAGTCGGGCAGGAATCGGGCGTACGCCTCGGGGGAGACCGGTTCGACCGATCCACGGATCGCGGCGAGCGAGCGCATCCGCAGGCGGCGCAGCACCTCGGTGTCGCACCATTCGATCGCATCGCCGCTGCCCGCCGCCTCCGGCAGGAAGTAGCCGCTCGTGATCCGCCCCGCGGTCTCGAGGCGCTGCAGGGTGTGCCGGGCCACCGCGGCGCCGAGTCCGAACCGGGCGGCGATGGCATCCGTCGTGAACGGGCCGTGCGTGCGGGCATGGCGGGCGACGAGGTCGCCGAGCGGGTCGGCGACGGGTTCGAGGAAGGCGACAGGGACACCGGTCGGGAGCGCAACGCCCAGGGCATCGCGCAGGCGTCCTGCATCTTCGATCGCCGCGACCCGGCTCGTGCCGGCGATGGTCACGGGGATCGCCCGGCGCGCGGTGATCAGCTCGTCGAGCAGGGCGGCTGCCGAGGTGTCGACGATCGAGTCGGGGTCGAGGCGGGCCGTCGCCTCGTCGGCGTCGAGGGGGCCGAGCATCCGCAGCAGGTCGGCGACGCCCTCGAGTCCGCGCGCTCGGCGATCGGGGTCGAGACGCTGCGCCTCGCGCTCGAACTGGGCGATCACGTCGGGGTCGAGCAGTTCGCGCAGCTCGACCGTGCCCAGCAGCTCGCCGAGCAGTGCGGGGTCGACCGACAGAGCGGCCGCTCTGCGCTCGGCGAGAGGGGAGTCGCCCTCGTACATGAAGGCGCCCACGTAGCCGAACAGCAGGTCACGGGCATACGGCGAGGGCTGGCCGGGCTCGGTCTCGACGAGGCGGATGCGGCGGTCGGCGATCGACGTCGCGAGGGTGCGCAACGAGGGGAGGTCGTAGACGTCCTGCAGCACTTCGCGCAGGGTCTCGAGGATCACCGGGAAGGTCGGATGGCGCCTGGCCACCTCGAGCAGCTGAGCCGACCGCTGTCGCTGCTGCCACAGCGGGGTGCGCTTGTTGGGATTCATGCGGGGCATGAGCAGTGCCCGCGCCGCGCACTCGCGGAAGCGGGACGCGAACAGGGCGGAGCCGCCCACCTCTTCGGTGACCAGGTGTTCCAGCTCGTCGGGCTCGAACACGAACAGCTCTGCGCCGGGCGGCTCGGCCTCGGCATCGGGGATGCGCACGATGATGCCGTCGTCGCTCGCGACCGCCGACCCCTCGACGCCGAGGCGCTCACGCACCCGGGCGTTGATCGCCAGCGCCCAGGGTGCGTGCACCTTCATGCCGTAGGGGGAATGCAGGATGACACGCCAGTCGCCGACCTCGTCGCGACCACGTTCGACGGTGAGCGTGCGGTCGGTCGGGAGCGTGCCCGTCGCTTCGCGCTGCTCGGTCAGGTGCGCCATCAGGTTCGCTCGCGCCTGCTCGTCGAGTCCGGCGTCGATCAGTCTCTGCGCCGCCTTCTCGGGCGTGGCCGCCGACACCTCGCGGGAGAACGCGCCCAGAGCCTCGCCGAGCTCGAACGGCCGGCCGATCCCGTCGCCGTGCCAGAACGGCACCTTGCCCGGCTGCCCGTAGGCAGGGATCACGTTGACGCGGTCGTGGGTGATCTCCGCGATCCGCCAGCTCGTCGTACCGAGCGTGAACACGTCTCCCACCCGCGACTCGTAGACCATCTCCTCGTCGAGCTCGCCGACCCGCGCGCCCGTCGATTCGCCGGCGACGAAGACGCCGAACAGGCCGCGGTCCGGGATCGTGCCGCCACTGGTCACCGCGATGCGCTGCGCTCCCGGTCGCCCGGTCAGCGTGCCGGCATCGCGATCCCACACCAGTCGGGGGCGCAGCTCGGCGAACTCGTCGGACGGGAATCGGCCGGCCAGCAGATCGAGCGTCGCCTCGTAGGCCGAACGCGGAAGAGCCTGGAAGGGCGCCGACCGGCGAACCGTCTCGAACCACTCCTCGACGCCGATGGCTCCGAGGGCGCTCGCGGCGACGGTCTGCTGCGCGAGGATGTCGAGCGGGTTGCGCGGCACCTGGATCGCCTCGATCTTGCCCGCGAGCATCCGCTCGGTCACGATCGCGGTGTGCAGCACGTCGCCGCGGTGCTTCGGGAAGAGCGCGGCGCGACTGATCTCGCCCACCTGGTGACCGGCGCGGCCCACCCGCTGCAGACCGGAGGCCGCCGAGGGTGGTGCCTCGACCTGGATCACGAGGTCGACCGCTCCCATGTCGATGCCGAGCTCGAGGCTGCTCGTCGCGACGACGCAGCGCAGCGCGCCGGACTTGAGCTCTTCCTCGACCTGCGCGCGCTGCTCCTTCGAGACCGAACCGTGGTGCGCTTTCGCGAGCACGGGATCGGCACCTGCGGTCGCTCCGGCCTGCGCCATCATGGCGGCGGGTACGGTCGCCGCCGGAAGTTCGACGCCGATCCGCTCGGAGTAGATCTCGTTCAGACGCCCGGTGAGGCGCTCGGCGAGGCGACGGGAGTTGGCGAACACGATCGTCGAGTTGTTCTGCAGGATGCGGTCGACGATCGCCTCCTCGACGTGCGGCCAGACCGAGCCGGTGACCTCGGAGTACTCGGCATCGGCGGCATCCCCCGGCACACCGGGAGGGGGCGGCGGGTTGGTCATGTCATCCATCGGCACGACCACGCCGAGCTCGAAGGTCTTGGATGCGGGGGGCGCGACGATCTCGACCGGAGCCGAGCCGCCGAGGAACCGGGCGACCTCGTCGATCGGGCGGACGGTGGCCGAGAGTCCGATGCGCTGCGCGGGAGTCTCGATGCCGTTCGCGCGGCGCAGCGCGTCGAGGCGCTCCAGGCTCACGGCGAGGTGCGCGCCGCGCTTGGTGGCGGCGACCGCGTGCACCTCGTCGATGATCACGGTGTGCACGCCGCGCAGCGTCTCACCTGCGCGGCTCGTCAGCATGAGGTACAGAGACTCGGGGGTCGTGATGAGGATGTCGGGCGGGTCGGACACGAGCTTGCGTCGGTCGCTCGAGGTCGTGTCGCCCGAGCGCACGCCGACCGTCACCGCCGGCGCCGGGACCCCGAGCCGTCTGGCCGACTGTCCGATGCCGATCAGGGGCGAGCGGAGGTTGCGCTCGACGTCGACGCCGAGCGCTTTCAACGGAGAGATGTAGAGGATGCGCGTGCGTGGCTCGCCCTTCGCCGGAGGGGCGGTCTCCGCCATGCGCTCCCGGAACACGCTGTCGATCGCCCACAGGAACGCCGACAGCGTCTTGCCCGACCCGGTCGGTGCCACCACGAGTGCGTGCTTGCCCGCGGAGATCGCATTCCAGGCGCCCGCCTGCGCCGGCGTGGGCGCGGGGAAGGCCCCCCGGAACCAGTCCTGCGTCGCGGAGGTGAAACGGTCGAGCACGTCGCTCATCCCTCCATCTTCGTCGAGGCCGGGGACATCGGGGTCGTGAACGATGTCGGCGGAAGGTGGGAGGTTCGCATGCGCACACCTCCCGCGACCGCGAAGGGACGGCTTTCGGCAGAGGTCGTTCCCCCGCATCGCGGCGACGACGGGGCGTCGTACCTCGGTACGACGCCCCTCGACAGTGGGCACTTCGGGCCGACGCGACGGGGTGGCCTCCGCTCATACCGTCTCCCTATGCCCACCGAAAACACCGCCTCTCGCCCTGCCGGAACCACTCTCCGCATCGTCGCCTCGATCGTCGGAAGCCTGCTCGTCGCCGTCGCGCTGACCATCATCTGGGTCGCCCGTCTGAGCATCGACCGCGTCCTGTATGTGAGCGGACTCGGAGCCGACGGCGAGCCGACCGCGGGATGGTTCGAGCTCGCACTGCTGCTCCTCGTCACCGGTGGCTTCGCTGTGGCCTGGGCCTCGCGCGGGCTGCGTTCGACGGTGCCGTGGTTGAGCATCTGGTCGCCGTCGTTCTCGGTGGCGATGGCATCATCGCTGTTCCTGGTGGCCTCGCAGGTCACGTGCACGACCGGGTGCCCGCTGCCGGTCGGGCCCGCGTTCACCTGGCAGGATCTGGTGCACACCACGGTCGCCGTGCTCGCCTTCGCCCTGGCCGCGTTCGCGATGCTGCAGGTCTCCTTCGTCGAAGGTCGGCGCACGCTCCGGGTGCTGTCGCTCGGCGCAGGCGTCTCGACGGCCGTGATCGCCGCGGCGGGAGGCATCCTCTCCCTGCTGCAGTTCCGCACGGACATCGGCAGCATCTTCGAGCTCGTCGCGACCACCATCGGCATGGGGTGGCTCGCGATCCTCGGAATGGACACGGCGGTCGCGCAGCGGCGTCGACGGGTGCGGCGCGAGACGTGGAAACCGGTGGCGCCGACCCTCGATTCGCATCAGAGCACCGCGCGTCGCACTGCGACGGGTGCGCTCGTCGCCGTCTCCCGCTGAGGAACCCGACGTGCGGTGCGTAGAGTCGTCATATGCGAGAGTCAGCATCCGTCGGCGAGAGCGGGGCCCGGTCGGTGGACCTGCCGCGGCCGCCGGGGATCGTCCGGCGGTTCTGGGGAAACCACCCCTGGCTCTTCGACGGTCTGCTCGCCTTCGCGTACCTCATCGTGAGTGTGTTCTGGGCGGTCGTCGCTCCCCTCTCCTCGGGCGACTGGTCCCCGCTCGCTCCGATCGTCGTCCCGATAGTGCTGGGCGTGCTCGCGGCGATCGGACTCCTCTTCCGCAGGTATCGACCGTGGCTCACGTTCGGGGTCTTCGCGGTCGTCGCGGTCGTGGCGCTCATCGCCGACACGCCTGCCGAGCCGATCGGCGTCGGCTTCGCCCTCTACGCGCTCTTCGTCTACCGCTCGAATCGCAGCGGATGGGTCGCCTTCGGGGTGACGGTGCTGGCCGGGGTCGTGGTGCTCCCCGCTCTCGACTGGCTGCGCCGCGGTGCCCCCGATGGCGGCTTCACGTATGTGCCGGGCAGCCTGCTGTTCCTCGTCGTGATGCTGATCGCCGCGCTCCTCGGAGTCACGGTGGGTGACCGGCGGCGCTACATCGGGGCGATCCTCGACCGCGCCAACCAGCTCGCACGCGAACGCGACCAGCAGGCGCGGATCGCGACGCTGGCCGAGCGCGCGAGGATCACCCGCGAGATCCACGACGTCGTCGCGCACAGCGTGTCGGTCATGGTGTCGCTCGCCGACGGCGCCGGCGCGCTCGCGGAGAAGGATCCGCAGCGTTCGCGCAGCGCCATCCAGGAGATCGGCGAGGTCGGACGGCAATCGCTCGTCGAGATGCGCCAGCTGCTGGGCGCGCTCGGCGACGACGCGGACGACGGCGAGGAGCAGAGCCCGCTGCGCCCCAACCCCGGACTGGCGGAACTCACGGCCCTGGTCGAGACCTTCCGCTCCGCGGGTCTGCCGGTGACGGTGCATATGCAAGGGGCGGCGCCCGGGGCACCGGCGCTGCAGAACACGATCCACCGCATCGTGCAGGAGGCGCTCACGAATGCGCTGCGCTATGCCAAGGACCCGCGGGAGGTGCTCGTGAGTCTCGATTTCCGTGGAGAGGTCCTCGTGATCGAGGTCACCGATGACGGCCGGCAGGGGCCGCCGGCGGTCTCGGTCGGATCGGGCCGCGGCCTCGTGGGCGTGCGGGAACGCGCGCGGCTGGCCGGCGGGACGGTCGACGCCGGTCCGCTCCCCGAGGGCGGATGGCGCGTGCGGGTGGAACTTCCCGAACAGGAGGAACAGGGATGACCGAGGAGAAGATCCGGCTGCTCATCGTGGACGACCACGAGTTGATCCGTCGCGGTATGCGGATGGTGCTCGATGCCGAAGATGACATGCAGGTGGTCGGGGAGGCCGTCTCAGGAGCGGAGGCCGTGCACCTCGCGGCCGATCTGCGACCCGACGTGATCCTGATGGACATCCGGATGCCGGAGATGGACGGGATCGAGGCGACCAGGCGCATCGTGCGGAGCACGCCGTCGAGCCGGGTGCTGGTGCTCACGACCTTCGACCTCGACGAGTACGCGTTCGGGAGCCTCCGCGCAGGAGCGAGTGGTTTCCTGCTGAAGAACACCCCGCCCGCGCAGCTGACCGCCGCGATCCGCGCGATCGCCGCCGGCGACGCCCTCGTCTCGCCGCGCGTCACACGGTCGATGCTCGACCTGTTCGCCACCCGTCTTCCCCGACAGACCGAGGCGGTCGATTCACGGCTGGACGTGCTGACCGAACGCGAGCGGGATGTGTTCCTCGCCATCGCCAAGGGATACAACAACACCGAGATCGGCGAGAGCCTGTTCGTGTCGGAGTCGACGGTGAAGACCCACGTCGGCCGCATCCTGTTGAAGCTCGACCTGCGCGACCGCGTGCAGGCCGTCATCCTCGCCTACGAAGTCGGCCTGGTCTGACGGGTTCCGGTGCGACGACGGCGCGCGCCGAGGAAACGGAGTCCCGGCGCGCGTCGTCGTCTTCCGCGCGTTGTCGTCCTCCCGCGCGTCACTGCTCCAGCGAGACCTCCTGGAGCGCGCCGTCGGCGTCGATCTCGAGTGTCAGGTCGAGGTCGAGCCGCCGCAGGAACGCATCGTCGTGACTCACCACGAGCACCGCACCGCGGTAGGCACGAAGGGCGTCGACGAGCTGGTCGACCGTATCGAGGTCGAGGTTGTTCGTCGGCTCGTCCAGCACCACGAGGTGGGGTGCCGGGTCGGCGAGCAGCAGCTTCGCCAGCGCGACGCGCAAGCGCTCGCCACCCGAGAGGGCGGCGACCGGTCGCTCCGCGGTGGCCCCGCGGATGAGGAACCGCGCGAGGCGGTTGCGCAGTTCCTTCTCCGGCACGTGCGGCGCTGCGGCGGCGATGTTCTCGAACACCGACCGCTCCTCGTCGAGGCCGTCGACCCGCTGCGGCAGGTAGCCGATCAGGTCGGTATGGGCTTCGGCATGCAGGGCTGGCCGTACGGAACTCAGGACCTCCGTCTCGGATCCGCTTCCTTCCCGCCCCTGCGGCCCGACGGGAGTCATTGCTCCTGAGCTGTGAACGCCGGTGGCGACCAACCGCTCCAGCAGCGTGGTCTTCCCCGCGCCGTTGCGTCCGATCAGCGCGACCCGCTCCGGCCCCTGGATCACCCACGCGCGTTCGTGATCGCCGACCGTCGCGATGCGGCGGCTGCGCGACACCTGCGGGTCGGGCAGCTCGATCTTCATCGACGAATCGGAGCGTACCCGTCGCCCGGCCTCGTCGAGAACCGAGCGCGCGGCATCCTCCTTCGCTCCGACCTCGGTGCGGAGCCTGCCGGCCGATACCTCGGCGGCCATCTTCCGGCCGTGCGCGACGATCTTCGGGACCCGCTTCTCGATCTCCGCCTTCTTCGCCGTGCGCGCGCGGTGGGCGAGCTTCACCTCGGCTTCGATCCGCTGCCGTTTCTCCTTGCGGAGCACCTGGGCGGCGGTGACCTCGGCCTGCTTCGCGGCATCCTGCTCGGCGTCCAGCCACGCACGCCATTCCGAATACGGACCGCCGAACACGCTCAAGGTCTGGGCGTAGAGCTCGGCGGTATCGTCCATCAGCTCGAGCAGCGACAGGTCGTGGCTGACGACGATGAGCGTGCCTTTCCAGGCGCGCACCATCGCCGCGAGCTTCGCCCTGGCGTCACGGTCGAGGTTGTTGGTCGGCTCGTCGAGGAGCGTGATCGGTGCGCGGCGCAGACGGATGCCGGCGATCGCGACGAGCACGGCCTCCCCGCCCGACAGCTCGCCGACCCTGCGGTCGAGGAAGTCCGAGGCGAGTCCGGCCTCGGCCAGCGACGCCTCGGCGCGCGCCTCGATGTCCCAGTCGTCGCCGACGGCGTCGAAGTGGGCGGGATCCACGTCGCCGGCGCTGATCGCCCGCACGGCATCGAGCGCCTCGGACACCCCGAGGAGGTCGGCGACGCGGCGGTCGACGTCGAGCGTCAGCTGCTGTGGCAGGTACGCGACCTCGCCGGATGCCGAGACGACGCCCGACGTCGGTTCGAGTTCGCCGGCCATCAGTCGCAGCAGCGTGGACTTGCCTGCGCCGTTGCGTCCGACGAGGCCGGTGCGGCCCGAGCCGAACGACCCGGAGACGCCGTCGAGCGCGACCGATCCGTCGGGCCAGGTGAAGGTGAGTCGGTCGAGGATGACCGACGCGTGAACAGTGGTGGGAGTTGACATGAGTGTCTCCTGTCGAGTGCGAGGGTGCACTGACACCGAGCCCCTGCCGGGCCGTGACACGCGTCACAGGTTGCGAGAGGAGAGGGTCTGCCGTGGAGTCGGCGATCGTCGGGTCAGCGCGCGGAAAGAAGAGCGCGGAGGCGACGGATCAGATCAAAGGACTTCCAGACACGGCGGACAGGACTCCCCGACGATACCCGGGGTTGTCAGGATCGCGCAACCCCCGGGCGTGTCGGACATCCGTCGTGCGGGGGATGCCGTCGAGCCTGCGGGTCCGTACCGTGGAGTCATGGCAGATCAGGATCCGAGTCCGCAGGAGTCGCGTTCGCGCATGGGCCTGGGTGTGGGGCTCGCGCTCGGGGTGGCGATCGGAGCGTCGATGGGTGCTGCCCTGCAGAACTGGGCGCTCGGTATCGGGATCGGAGTGGCGATCGGTGTCGCGCTCTCCGTCGCCATCACGTCGGGCGGGGGTTCCCGCGCAGAGAGCGGGCGCGAGGGCGAGGCCGATGAGGACCGCAGCGGTGACGACCCCGGTGACGACCCCGATGGTGATCCCGATCGCGATCCCGGTGCCTCCGACGAGAAGCCGGAGCGCTGATCAGCCCGCGGTGATCCCCTCCAGCCACTTCGTGAGGAACCGGTGCACGTCGGTCAGCTCCTCCTCGGAGATGCTGTGCGTCAGGCCGGTGTAGACGCGCCCGGAAAGCTCGGAGTGCGTGGGCAGCCACTGCGCCGTGTGATCGATCAGAGTGGGAGGGATGACGTCGTCGTGCGTGCCCCGGCCCCAGAACACGTGCGGGCGCAATTCCTCCAGCGATTCGTCGTTCGGGAGCTCGCCCGGTGCCGCATACCCGCTCAGGACCGCGACGGCCCCGAAGCGCTCCGGGGCCAGGCGCAGAGCCTGCAGCGACACCGCCGCGCCCTGAGAGAAGCCGAGCAGGGCGACCGAGGGGGCATCGGCCGCCGCGGTGTCGAGCCAGCGCAGGAAGGCCTCCGCGGCGGCGGTCACGGCCTCGGAGCTGCGCCCGTCGAGTCCCTCGATCGGGTACCAGGAACGCCCCGGCATCGGCCACGGCGGTGCGAGGGGCGCGGCCACGGATGCCACGGCGATGCCCTCGGGGAGGGAGGGGACGAGTCCGAACAGGTCGTGCTCGTCGGCACCGTAGCCGTGCAGCAGGACCAGCAGAGGCATGCCTCCGCGGTCGGGGGACGACCATCGGGTCGCGGTGTCGTCGATCGTCAGGTTCTCGCTCACACCGTCATCCTGCCAGGGGCGACCGACGTGCGCGCGGTGTCGGTTCGCAGAAGCGGCTGGTAGAAAGGACACATGGCCGTCCGCACACCTGATCCCGATCCGGAGCCCGATGACGACGGTCTCGGCGACTTCCCGGATTCGAACCGGCCCGCGCCCGACGCGAATCCCGGCTGGCTGAGCGAGTTCGAGCTCGAAGAGGCTCGGCGCCGTCTGCCGATGCTCTACGTCGAGGCGATCCCGGTGCGCACCGACGGCTCCGGCCAGGTGATCGAGATCGGCATCCTGCTGCGCTCCACTCCGATGGGCGAGATGACGCGCACGATCGTGTCCGGTCGCGTCCGCTTCGGTGAGACGATCCGCGACGCCCTCTTCCGCCACGTCGAGAACGACCTGGGCCCGATGGCCTTCCCGCTGCTGCCGCCGCAGCCGCTGCCGTTCACGGTGGCCGAGTACTTCCCGATCCCCGGGGTGAGTGCGTTCCACGATGATCGGCAGCACGCCGTGTCGCTGGCGTTCGTCGTGCCAGTGACGGGAACGTGCGAGCCGCGTCAGGACGCTCTCGAGGTCACCTGGTTCTCGCCGGAGGCCGCCGGTTCCGACGCGGTCGCCGCCGAGATGGAGAACGGCCGGGGCACGCTCATCCGACAGGCTCTCGCGAGCCTCGGTCTGCTGCGCTGACGTCCGCTGCGCTGACGTCTGCTCTGCTGGCCTTCGCGGCGCTCAGACCGTGGTGAGCCGGGCGAGTTCGGCGACGAAGGCGTCGACGTCGGCTTGCTCGGTGTCGAAGCCGCACATCCACCGCACCTCCTTGCGCGCCGCGTCCCAGTCGTAGAAGCGGAACGAGTCGCGGAGCTGGTCGGCGACGCCGTCGGGGAGCGTGGCGAACACGCCGTTGGACTGGGTCGGCTGGGTGAATCCGACGCCCCGGATGGAGCCGTCGGCGATGCCGGCCTCGATCTCGGAACGCAGACGGGCCGCCATGGCGTTGGCGTGCTGGGCGTTGCGCAACCAGAGGTCGCTCTCGAGCAGGGCGATCAGCTGCGCCGACACGAACCGCATCTTCGACGACAGCTGCATGTTGAACTTGCGCGAGTACTTCAGTCCGTGGGAGGCCTCGGGGTTCAGCACGACGATCGCCTCGCCGAGCATGGCACCGTTCTTCGTCCCGCCGAAGGTGAGCACGTCGACACCCGCGTCACGGGTGAACGCGCGCAGCGGCAGGTCGAGGGCGGCAGCGGCGTTCGAGAGGCGTGCGCCGTCGAGGTGCAGCTTCATGCCGCGCTCATGCACGTGGTCGGCGATCGTGCGGATCTCTTCGGCCGTGTACAGCGTGCCGAGCTCGGTGGTCTGGGTGATCGAGACGACCAGCGGCTGCGCGCGGTGCTCGTCGCCCCAGCCCCAGGCCTCGCGGTCGATCAGCTCGGGGGTGAGCTTGCCGTCGTCGGTGGCGACCGTGAGCAGCTTGAAGCCGCCGATCTTCTCGGGCGCCGCAGCCTCGTCGACGTTGATGTGCGCGGTGGAGGCGGCGATCACCGCGCCCCAACGCGGCAGCATCGACTGCAGGCCGGTCACGTTCGCGCCGGTGCCGTTGAACACCGGGAACGCCTCCACGCCCTCGCCGAAGTGCTCCTGGAAGACCTCCTGCAGGCGCGCGGTGTACGCGTCCTCGCCGTAGGCGCTCTGGTGGCCGCCGTTCGCCGCGACGATCGCCGCGAGGATCTCGGGGTGGATACCGGAGTAGTTGTCACTGGCGAAGCCCCGGATCGCGGGGTCATGCTGGATGCTCACCTCCCCAGCCTAATTGTCCGGCCGGTGCTCGCGGTGCGACGACGATGCTCTGTCCGGAGAGGGGCTTCCGGATGTCGGAGGCCGGTCCTACCCTCTTAGGCATGCAGCGCACCGCAGCGAAGAGGGCCTTCGCCAACGTCCTCGTCAACACGCTCATCGCGAACGTGACGACGAGCTTCCTGTGGTTCGCGCTCACGTTCTGGGTCTACATCGAGACGCAGTCGGTGCTGGCCACGGGCATCATCGGCGGTGCCTACATGCTGTTCGTCGCGTTCTTCGCGATGGCGTTCGGCACGATCGTCGACCGAAACCGCAAGCACACCGTCATGGTGATCTCGAGCGTCATCTCGGCTGTCGCTTTCCTGGTGGCCGGGGTGCTCTACCTCTGGCAGCCCGAGGCGGCCCTGCTCGACCTGGGCGGACCGTGGTTCTGGCTGTTCTCTGGCATCATCCTGTTCGGCGGAGTCATCGAGCAGCTGCGCAACATCGCGCTGTCCACGACGGTCACCCTGCTCATCCCCGAAGAGAGACGTGCGAACGCCAACGGCCTGGTCGGCACGGTGCAGGGCATCGCCTTCCTCGTCACGAGCGTGTTCTCGGGACTCTCGATCGGCTTCCTCGGCATGGGGTGGACGCTCGCGATCGCCATCGCCGCCATGGCGCTCACCTTCGTGCATCTGCTGTTCGTACGCATCCCCGAGGGCGATCCGGAGCCCGACCCGAACGCGTCGAGCGCGCTCGACTTCCGGGGAAGCGTGCGGGCCATCCGGCTGGCTCCCGGCCTCTTCGCACTGATCATCTTCTCCACGTTCAACAACCTCATCGGCGGCGTCTACATGGCGCTCATGGATCCTTACGGGCTGACGCTCTTCGACGCCCAGACCTGGGGATTCGCCCTGGCGTTCGCGTCGACCGGATTCCTGGTCGGCGGGGGACTCGTGGCCAAGTTCGGTCTCGGTCCGAAGCCGATGCGCACGATGCTGCTCGTGGTCATCGCGATGGGGCTGCTGGGCTCCGTGTTCATGCTGCGGGAGTGGTGGCCGCTGTATGTGGTCGGCATGTGGGTGTACATGGCGCTGGTGCCTCCGGTGGAGGCGGCCGAGCAGACCGTGATCCAGAAGGTCGTGCCGTTCGAGCGGCAGGGGCGCGTGTTCGGAGTGGCCGCCGCGATGGAGGCGGCAGCGGCCCCGATCACCGCATTCCTGATCGCACCGATCGCCGAGTTCCTGATCATCCCGTACATGGACACGGCGCAGGGGCAGCGGCAGTGGGGGTGGCTGCTCGGCGAGGGAGAGGCTCGAGGCATCGCGCTCATCTGCCTGTTCGCCGGACTGATCATGGTCGTCGCCGCCACCCTGGCCTTCTTCACCCGCTCGTATCGCAAGCTCACAGAGCTGTACGCAGAGGCTCCGGAGCAGGAGGTCGCGGGGGCGGAGGAGGAGATCTCGGACCGGACACCGGACGATGACGAGACCGAGCCCGTCGTGACCCGGCGTGCGGACGCACCGCCCGTCGTGCCGGGGATGCCCCCCGAATCCGGGGGACCGCGTCGGTGATCCCGGGCGGAATCAGGCCACGTCGAACACCCGGTCATTGAGCTCGGCGGCGTCCGCATCCCACAGCGCGACGATCCGTGCAGCGAGCACCTCGGCGTCGAGCGCCTGGGCGCGGAACACGACGGATGCGGCCCGCAGTGGCTCCCCGGCCTCGCGCGACGCCTTGGCATACCCCTGAGCGACCGCTCGGGCCCAGGCTTCGCTCGCGGCCTTGACGGCGGCGTAGTTCGCCCCGCCGGCGAGGGGACGTGCGACGGCGGTCGAGGAGACGATCGCGAAGCGTCCGGCCGCGGAGGCGCGCAGGGCAGTGTCGAACGCCCGGCTCGTGGCGCGCACGGCTTCGAGTGCCGGCAGCAGTGCGGCGAAGTCAGCGTCGGACTGCCCGGCCAGCCCTCCACCACCGCGCCAGCCGCCGACCAGCGGGACCACCGCATCCACGGGGCCGATCCGCGAGGCCACGGCGGTCATCGCGTCGAGGGAGGTCGCATCGGCGACCTCGACCTGAGCCCCGGCATCTGCGAGTTCCCGCAGGCGCTCCGTGGAGCGGCCGGTGGCGATGACACGGGCATGCGCGGCGACCAGTGCGCGTGTGGCGGCGAGGCCGGCGGCGCTGGTCGCTCCGGCGAGGACGACGGTGCGTCCGGCGGCGTTCGAATCGGTGCGTTCAGCCATGTGTCCACTCTTCCGCGTCGTCGGGGCTTCTGCGGCCGGAACCCGCGGAGAGATCCGCAGAACAGGTTCCGGCCGCAGCGCGGTGCGCCCCAGCGTCACACTCGGAACGCGCGCGGTGCGCGCGTGGTCTTCATCCTCAGTCGTCGGTACCGCGGATGCCGACAGTCGACTCGATGACCGGCTTCATCTTCTTGTCGAGGGTCTCGAAGAACATCGACAGCGGGAACTCGTCGTCCATCACGGCGTCCGTGTAGCCCTTCGGCGCACCGGCGAGGATCTCGTCCGAGAGCCCGCGAGCCCACTGCGATGCCGGGTGCGGGGTGAGCGTGCCGCGCACCAGTTCGTATGCGGCGAGCCAGTGCGAAACCTTCGGGCGGTCGATCGAGTGCCAGTACAGGTCGTCGATCGCATCGCCCAGAGCCACCACGGCATCGGGCACGTTGTCCCAGTCGAACGCCAGAGCGGTGTCGGTCCAGTGCAGCACGCCGCGCTGGTGCAGCCATGCGAACAGCAGCTGCCCGCCGACCGCGTCGTAGTTGCGGGTGCGAGTGCCCGTGATCGAGAAGCGGAAGATGCGGTCGAAGATCACCGCGTACTGCACGAGGTGCGCGTAGTCGTGCATCTCCTGCTCGGTCGCGGTGAGCTCCTCGCCGGCGTCGATGCGTGCCGCGAGGGCGCGCTCGATCTTCACGGATTCGCGGAACGCCGTCATGTCGCAGCGCATCTCCTCGAGCGAATAGAGGAAGAACGGCATCCGCTGCTTGATCATGAACGGGTCGAACGGCAGGTCTCCACGCATGTGGGTGCGGTCGTGGATGATGTCCCACATCACGAACGTCTTCTCTGCCACCTGCTGATCGTCCAGCATCGCGGCCGCGCGCTCCGGCAGGTCGAGGTTGGTGATCTCGGCAGCGGCACGGGTGACGCGACGGTAGCGGGCCGCCTCGCGGTCCTGGAAGATCGCGCCCCATGTGAAGGACGGGATCTCGCGCATCGCGACGGTCTCGGGGAACAGCACGGCCGAGTTGGTGTCGTATCCGGGCGTGAAGTCGACCAGACGCAGCGAGACGAACAGCTTGTTGCCGTAGTCGCCCGCTTCGAGCGCCGCGATGAACTCCGGCCAGATCGTCTCGACGATCAGCGCTTCGACCAGGCGGTCGCTCGATCCGTTCTGCGTGTACATCGGGAACACGACGAGGTGACGGATGCCGTCGACGCGGTGCTGCTGCGGCTGGAAGGCCATGAGCGAGTCGAGGAAGTCCGGCACGCCGAAGTCCGAGGCGGACCAGCGGTCGAAGTCGACCACGGAGGCGGCGAGATACTCGGCGTCGTGCGGGAAGGCCGGGGCGAGCGCGTGGA
This sequence comes from Microbacterium sp. K27, assembly GCF_004794435.1. Classification (NCBI taxonomy): domain Bacteria; kingdom Bacillati; phylum Actinomycetota; class Actinomycetes; order Micrococcales; family Microbacteriaceae; genus Microbacterium; species Microbacterium sp. K27. The sequence goes on along the minus strand of NZ_SSDK01000036.1, from coordinate 96,571 downwards.
TCGCGGCGGTGATGGCGCCGACCAGCTCGCGGGCCGCGGCATGATGAGCGGCGTCCGGGATCGAGCCGTCCTTGATCTGCATCTCGCGGATCGCGATCGCCGCGTCCTTGAGCTGTGCCCAGGCGGTCGACTGCTCGGCGATCGATGCGTCCTCGACGACCTCGGGTTCGCCGACGATGGCCTGAACAGCGGAACTGTTGGCGGAAAGAAGGGACATCGGGACCTCCGATCGGAGTTTTTGACGGAAAGATTCCTGCACAAACGGAATCCTGACGATAATCTTACAGCCATGGATGACTCTGTCGACCGCGCGATCCTGACCGCGATCTCCCGTGACGGCCGTGCCACGCTCTCCCAGCTCTCGGATGCGGTGGGGCTGTCGGTCTCGGCGGTGCAGTCGCGCCTGCGTCGGTTGGAGACGCGGGGAGTCATCTCCGGATACCAGGCGATCCTCGACCCCGAGCAGGTGGGCACGCCGCTCTCGGCGTTCATCGAGATCACCCCGCTCGACCCGGCGCAGCCCGACAACGCGCCCGAGCTGCTGGAGCACCTGGACGCGATCGAGGCATGTCACTCCATCGCCGGCGATGCCAGTTACATGCTCTTCGTGCGGGTTCCGTCACCGCGTGCGCTCGAAGAACTGGTGCGCGACGTGCGGCTCGCGGCGAACGTCAGCACCCGCACGACCGTGGTCCTGCAGACGTACTACGAGCACCGGCCGATCATCCCGGTGGGCTCCACCGAGTAGTCGGACGAGCGGGCGTCAGAGCATCGCGCCGACCATCGCCTCGCCCAGCGGCGTGCGCAGATGCAGCATCCTGGCGCCGTGGCGTTCGCTGGCGATGAGACCGCCGCCCCGCAGCACCGAGAGGTGGTGCGATGCCGTCGATATCGCGATGTCGGCATCGCGTGCCACCTGCGAGGTCGTGCGGGCCGTGCCGGCGCCGAGCAGGATGGCCGCTCGGGCCGGCCCCAACAGGGCGCCGAGGGCGTCGGCGATCTCGGTGGCGTCGCGGGCCCATCCGGCCGTGACTCCCCGGGCGGGATAGAACAGGGTGGGCTGTGCCGGCGGCTCGGTGAGCACCATGCATCCCCATGACGACATGACGGACGGGACCAGGACCATGCCGCTTCCCCGGCAGTCGACCTGTTCGCTGTGGCGGCGCAGCGAGACGCGGACGGCACCGGACCCCCAGGTCACCTGTCGGTGCAGATCGCCGGCCATACCGGCGATGCCCGCGCTCGCCATCGTGCGTGTGCGGACGGCGATGTCGGCGCGCAGCAGCCGGTCGAGCTGCGGCCACACCGGGGCGAGTGCGGCGTCCCACACGGCGCCCCACGCGTCGGCGATCAGGCTGCGGGCGCGGGCGGGGTGATCCCGCATCTCGCGGAGAGCCTCTCGCCGGGTTCCGCTCGACCGCGCCACCATCTTCCCGAAGTCGACGCGCATCGGGCCGAGGGATGCGGCGCGCAGTTCGTCGAGCTCGATCTCGGGCGTGAGGTCCCAGCGGGGCGTGGTCGTCAGGAAGTCGGGCAGGTAGCCGTCGTCGCCGATCACAGTGGCGAGCAGCGCGACGTCGTCGCGGGGGAGGCGGTCGCGCACGGAACGCAGCCACCCCCATTGCAGGGGGTGGGCGGTCGGTCGCCGTAGTACCCGTACCGCGTGCGCGAGCTCGTGTCCGGGCGAGATGCCGAACCGCACCGCCTCGACGTCACCCGGGCTCAGGTGGAACTCGACGCGGTGATCGGGGTGCTCGACGCCCTCGATCGGGCCGGAGTTTCGATCCACGTCGAAACTCTAGGGACTCTTCGCGAGTCTGTCGAGACTGGTGCCATGAACAGCACATCACCATCGAACGGGGTCGTCTCCGGGGCGGACATCCGCATCGGTACGGGCGGCAGCCGCAGGTTCGTGGGAGCCGAGCACGGCGCCGAGGTGTCGTACTTCTTCGTCGAGAACCAGCCGGGGGAAGGGCCGGGGCTGCACTGGCATCCCTATCCTGAGACCTGGGTCGTGATCGAGGGCATTGCCTCGATCGCGGTGGGCGAGGAGACTTTCGTGGCCGGGGCGGGAGACACGGCTACCGGGCCCGCCTTCATCCCGCACCGCTTCACCAACGTGGGGGACGGGGTGCTCCGCATCATCGGCATCCACGCCTCTGCCACCATCATCCAGACGTTCCTCGATGAGGACTGACCACAGGAGCACCGATGTCCTTCCAGGCATACCTCGACAACATCGAGACCAAGACCGGCCTCACCCCGCGGCAGTTCATCGCGCTCGCGACCGAGAAGGGGTTCGACCGCACCACCAAGGCGACGCCGATCGTCGCGTGGCTCAAAGAGGACTACCAACTCGGTCAGGGGCACGCCATGGCGCTCGTGCACGTGATCACCAAGGGCCCGCAGATCAGCGACAAGCACGTGGGCACGGGCGGTGCCCACGCAGACGCGTCCGACACTCTGTGGCTCGACGGCAAGGACAGCAACCCGAACTCCTGATGGGCCCTCACGCTGAGGTCGGGCATCGCCCCGGCCAGTAGGATTCCCTGCGTGGCAGCATCCTCCCAGCGCAAGAAGAAGACCCCGACCGCGAAGCGCACCCCGGTCCGCACGAGCGGCAACCCGGCGAAGCGTCCGGCGGTCGAAGCGGGCCCCGTGACGGCCTCCGACTGGGTCGGGGCCGCGCGTCTTCGCACCCTTCCTCTCGCGATCGCGCCGGTCGTGATCGGCACGGGAGCCGCGCGCAGCACCGGGCCCGAGTTCCACTGGGTCATCGCGCTCGCCTGTCTCGCCGTCGCGGTGCTGCTGCAGATCGGCGTGAACTTCACGAACGACTACAGCGACGGCGTGCGCGGCACCGATGCCCACCGGGTCGGGCCCGCGCGCCTGACCGCATCCGGGCGGGTCGCGCCGCGCACCGTCCTCATCATCGGGCTGGTGTTCTTCGCGCTCGCCGCGCTCGTCGGGCTGGCGATCGTCGTGCGCACCGGACAGTGGTGGATGCTCGCGGTGGGCGCCGCCTGCATCGTGGCCGCCTGGTTCTACACCGGCGGCAAGCGGCCCTACGGCTACTACGGCCTCGGCGAGGTCTTCGTCTTCGTGTTCTTCGGGCTCGTCGCCACCCTCGGCACGACCTGGGTACAGATCTTCGCGCTGCCGCAGCAGGCGTGGCTCGGTGCGATCGCGACCGGCCTTTTCGCCTGCGCCGTGCTCCTCGCGAACAACCTGCGGGACATCGATCAGGACCGCGAAGTGGGAAAGCGCACGCTGACGGTGCTGATCGGACGCCGGGCCACCCAGGTGCTGTTCACCCTCTTCGTGATCGCGCCGTTCGGGATCGCGGCCTTCCTGGCGTTGGCGTTCCCGATCGCATGGATCTCGCTGCTGGCGCTGCTCGCAGGGCTCCCGGCGATCGCGATCGTGTGGTCCTACCGGCAGCCCAAGGAACTCGTGACCGCTTTGGCGCTCACGTCGCTGACGTCGCTGCTCTACGCGGGCGCCCTCTTCTGGGCGTTCGTCGGCTGAGCGCAGCCGGGGCGCTCAGGCCCTGGCGTCGCCGTCGATCGGGTCGTTCGACTCGTCGATGACCTGGTCCTCGGCGTCCGCATCGGCCTGTCCGGCGGACGAGCGGCTCTCGCGGCGTTCCTGCAACCGGGCGGAGGCGTCGGTGAGGGGCGCACGCAGGAACAGCATCGAGATGCTCATGCCGATCAGCGCGGCGAAGATCGCGGCGAGCCACCAGAACTCTCGGAAGATCGGGAAGAACACCCAGAGGATGGCGAGCGGGACGAGGAACGCCAGCAGCCGCAGCACGGTGTAGACGAGGAAAGGCGCGGGCTTCTTCACCCCTCCAGTCTACGTTCGCTGCGGACGGCCTCCGTCGCGGGTGCTGTCGTCGGTCCCGTCGTCGGTGCTGCGGGGGATGCCGAGTCGGGGGAAGGGGATGCCGCGCACCACGCGCCGCCACGGGTGCTCGCCGAGCGACCACAGCAGTCCCGCCTCGAGGTCGAGGGCGAGGTCTTCGCATCCGACCGGCAGCGGCACCGGAGTCGGAGCGAGCGCCTCGCGCCGGCCGCTCCAGAGCGTACCGGGGTGCATACGGTCGGATTGCGACACGAAGTGCCGATCGCCCCAGCGGACGGCCCCCTGCATCCGCGGGATGCCCGGGGTGAAGCGATCGACCTCGGCGAAGTCGTCATCGGCGCTCGCGGGGACGATGAACTCGCCGATCCGGCCGCTGTCATCCGTGCGGTGCTCACCGATGAGCACTCGCGGCAACGACGCGCCAGCGTCGTCGAACACGCGGCCCAGGTACGAACAGCGCAGCGCGATCGGATGCGCGCGGGTGCGTACCGCGATGAGCGCCGTCGTGCGTCCACTGCGACGGCGTGCCCCGGCCAGTCGCTGAGCGAGTGCGCCGTGCACCTGACGGATGTCGGACATGTCGAATTCCCAGACACCGCGTCCTGTGGCCGCGGCGAACAGGCGATCCCCGAACCAGGCGAGCCCACCGGCGTGGATCCGCGCCGGTTGCAGCTCGCCCTCGTCATCGGTGACCGCGAGCAGGATGTCGATGTGGCGCGAGCGCTCCAGATCGACGAGCGTGACGCGGGAGGCGAGGTGCTCCCCGGAGAGCTCCTGACGGAACCAGCTCACGGCCAGGGTGCGTCGCCCGCGCCACTCGCCGACGTCGACGCCCTGCGGGTACCAGCGCCTGGTCCACGTCCTCGCGCTGAGCCATCGCAGATCGACGGTGTCGCGACGACGCTGTCGCACGGGACGCCAGGTCGATCCGAAGGGCCAGAGCATGCTCCCATCGTCGTCGATGCGTCGCGCGGGTGCGAACCGAACCTCGAAGAGCGCGGCATCGCGGCGCGCAGGTTCCATCATGCTGGCATGTATTATGTTACCGGAGGTCGATTTCGTCTCTGGGAACGAATGCGACGACGAAGAACGTCTCGGGGGAGTCTGATGGGGGTCAGACGACCCCGTGGCCCGCGGGGTCGCATCTGCGATCCTGCATCCCGAACGTGTCACGTTCGGCAGTGCGATGCACTGGGAGGTGTGGTTCCGTTCGGGTGCGGGACCACACCTCAGTGCTCGTCTCCGTGGACACCCATCGTTCACCTCCGCGTCGCCATCCGGCAACGACCGCCTGGCACCATTCCCGGACACCGTCCGTCTCCGGGAGTCCTGTGCGCACACCACCCTTCGTCACCGTCATCCTGCCCGCGAAAGACGCCGGCGAGTACATCGGGACGACGCTCGAAACGCTCACCCGCCAGTTCGACGATGCCGGAGCGGTCAAGCTCGTGGCCATCGACGACGGGTCCCGCGACGACACCGGCGAGCTCATGCAGAAGTACGCGCAGTGCTTCGATCACGCCGAGGTGCTCCGGAATCCGACGGCGCGCGGGCTCGCGACGGCCCGCAATCAAGGCCTCGCGCATGTCGAGGGCGACGCCTTCTGCTTCCTGGACGGCGACGACTGGATGCAGCCGCGGCGGCTCGAGGTACTGCTGTCGCGTATGCGGGAGCTCGGCTGCGACTTCGTGCGCACCGACCACGTCACGGTGACCGATGGACAGCGGGCGCTTGTCCGCGCACCGCACCCGTGGCGGGAGCGGGTGACACCGCCGCGAGAGGCGATCCTGCCCGAGAACGAGTCGACGATGGTCGACTATCCCTACGCCTGGGCAGGGCTCTTCCACCGCCGGATCATCGACAGCGGTCTCGCGGCGTTCCCGGAGGGCCTGTTCACAGCGGAGGACCGTCCTTGGATCTGGCGACTGCACCTGCAGGCCCGATCGTTCGCTGTGGTCGATGCGCCTGCCCTGCTCTACCGCCGGGGCGTCGCCACATCGCTGACGCAGGTGCACGATCGGCGGCAACTCGACTTCGCCAGGGCCATGAATGAGGTCGTCTCAGTGGTCGAGCAGGACGCGGAGGCGGAGCGCTTCCTGCCCAAGGTCGTCTGGACCGCACTCGCCCTCAGCTCCCACCACCTCGTGCGCGCACGGCGGATGAGCCCACAGCTGCGCACGGAGATGCGATCCGGGATCCGCGACATGCTCCGCCGGCTCCCCACTGATGAGGTGACTGCGGTGCTGGGGCGCCTCGGCGGGCCGCGCCGCCGCGTGCTCGCGCGCATCCTCCGACAGGCAGGGCGTGCGGCATGACGCAGATCTTCGCGCTCCACAGCGCCTATGGCCTGGCGACGGCCGTCGCCGGGATCGATTCCGGACTCCTCGACGCGTCCGTCGGCGAGCGCCTCCTGGTTCCCTTCACCTCGTCTCGAGTGCCCGAGACGGTGGTCGGGATCGCGCACGACCCGGCGCTCGGATCTCTGCGTGCACGGTTCGACCGTATCGAGCCGTGGGAAGACCTGCTCGGGCCCATGCATCCGAGTTCGTGGGAGCCGGCCGATTCCGACCTGCCGATGCTGGAGCGGCTGTTCGCACGCGCGTGGGATCTGGATCCTCACGATCTCGAACTGTTCGTGCAGAGTCCGCAGGTCGCGCCGGCCCGCACACTGATGGCGTTGTTCCCGCAGGCGCGCATCACGATCATCGGCGATGGTCTGATGACGTACTCACCGATGCGGGTGCGGATCCCCTACTCCGTCGCCGCACGCATCGAACAGGTCGTCTACGCCGATGTCGTACCGGGGGTCCGACCGCTCGTCGGGTCACCTGGTGCACAGGTCGTGCCGGTGCCGCCGCGGGTGTTCGCCGCCGCCCTGGGCGAGACGGATGCCGGCTCGACCGAGCCTCCGGACGAGTCCGGCTCGACGGTGCTCGTGCTCGGACAGTACCTGTCGGCGCTCGGACTGATGACGGCGGCCGCCGAGATCGATCTGCAGACGCGCCTGGTCGACCGCGCGGCGCAGTGGCGACCGCGGCGCATCGTGTTCAAACCACATCCGGCCGCTCCGCCGCTGGTGACCGCCGCCGTCGAAGGGGCAGCGGCCCGTCGCGGCATCGACTTCGAGGAGTATCGCGGCCCCCTCCCCGCGGAACTGCTCGCCGAGCGACTGGACGCGGTGGCGGTGGTCGCCGGGTTCTCCACCGCGCTGCCGACCGTGCATGCGCTCTTCGGCCGGGCGATCGGTTCGGCGGGAAACGACACCGTGCTGGCCGCCCTGACGCCTTTCGAGAACAGCAACCGGATTCCCGTCACCCTGGTCGACGCCCTCACGCGTGAGGACTCGCCCTATGTCGATCCTGCCCGACTGCAGCTGCTCATCGACGCGGTCGGCTATGCGATGCAGCCGGAGATCGCCGGCCACCTGCGGGGTCGGGCCGAGGAACTGCTGCGTGGCCTCGACGCCGACGAACGTGCTCGGTACTTCACGCCCCGACGGCTCGCCGAGCTGCGGCTGCCCGGTGCGCCGACGGACAACGCCCTGCGTCGTGCGCTGCGTCCTGCCGGGGGAGTGGGCAGGATCGAGGAGTGGCGCCTTCACGCCCTCGGGGCCAGGAGGCGGGCAGGGCGTGCGTGGCGGGCGCTACGCGGACGATGACGATGGCGACGACGAGGATGTGGACGATGGACGAGCGGAAGCCCCTCACGGTGGCGATCATCCCGGCGCGCGGGGGATCGAAGCAGGTGCCACGCAAGAACCTGCAGCGCGTCGGCGGTGTGCCCCTGGTCGAGCGTGCGGTCCGCGCCGCGGCCGCCGCACCCGGCATCGATCTGGTCGTCGTCTCGACAGACGATGACGAGATCGCGGCGGTGGCGATGTCGGCCGGCGCGCGGGTGGTCCGTCGCCCCGCGGCGCTCTCCGGTGACACCGCGACCTCGGAGAGCGCGATCCTGCATGCATTGGACGACCTCGAGGTGAACGGAGCCGCCGTCGGCATCGTGGCGTTCCTGCAGGCGACCTCGCCGTTCATCCCGAGCGATGCGCTCGCTGACGCCGTGGAGGAGATCCGTGCCGACCGCGCCGACAGCGTCTTCTCGGCTCACGAGACCTATGCGTTCCTGTGGCGGGAAGGGGAGGGGAGCGAGGCGGTGGCGATCAACCACGAAGCCGCGCACCGCCCGCGCCGACAGGACCGCGAGCCGCACCACCTCGAGACCGGCGCGTTCTATGTGTTCCGTGCCGCGGGCTTCCGCGAGAACAGGCACCGCTTCTTCGGCAGGACCCGCATCGCGGCGGTGCCGGAGTGGACGGCGATCGAGATCGACGATGCGGATCAACTCCGCGTCGCCCGTGCGCTCGCCCGCCTGCACGAGGCCCCCACGCCCATCCCGGTCCGCGCGGTCGTCACCGACTTCGACGGCGTGCACACCGACGACACCGCGATCATCGACGCCGACGGCGATGAACGGGTGCGGGTCAGCCGGGAGGACGGCATGGGCGTCGCCCTGCTGCGCCGAGCCGGCGTGCCGCTGCTGATCCTGTCGACCGAGGTGAATCCGGTGGTCCGCGCTCGCGCCGACAAGCTCAGGGTCCCCGTGCTGCACGGCATCGACGACAAGGAGACGGCGCTGCGCGACTGGGCGCGCGACAACGAGGTGCCTCTCGGCGACATCGCCTACCTCGGCAACGACGTCAACGACCTGCCGGCGATGCGGATCGTGGGGTGGCCGGTCGCGGTCGCGAACGCGCATCCGCTGGTGATCGAAGAGGCCCGTGTCGTGCTGCGTCGCAGAGGTGGAGAGGGTGCGGTGCGGGAGCTGATCGAGCGGGTGTTGTCGAGCTGACCGATGCCGGTAACCCGGCGGTCGCCCGGTGTTCATCCTCGGCCCGTATCCAGGAAGGAGGGGTAGCACCAACGCTCGAACACCGGAGGAATCATGACTGTCAGCATCGGCTCACGAGTGATCGGCGGAGGGCGTCCTGCCTACGTCATCGCAGAGATCGGCCTGAACCACAACGGCGACGTCGACATCGCGAAGAAGCTCATCGACGTCGCGGCCCGAGCCGGTGCCGATGCCGTGAAGTTCCAGAAGCGCACTCCGGAGATCTCGACGCCGGAGCACATGCGCGACGTTCCGCGCGAGACGCCCTGGGGTGTGATGAGCTACCTCGACTACCGCCGTCGTGTCGAGTTCGGGCGCGACGAGTACGTCGAGATCGGCGACCACGCCACGATGCTCGGCCTGGACTGGTTCGCCTCGCCGTGGGACGTTCCCAGCGTCGCGTTCCTCGAAGACCTGAACGTGGTGGCCCACAAGGTCGCCTCGGCCAGCCTCACCGACACCGAACTGCTGATCGCGCTGCGAGAGACCGGCAAGCCCGTGATCCTCTCCACCGGCATGTCGACCATCGAGCAGATCGACCGGGCGCTCGACACGCTCGGCACCGATCGGGTGGTCCTCATGCATGCGACGTCGACCTACCCGCTGGAGCCGGAAGAGGCGAACCTGCGGGTGATCGCGACGCTGCGCGACCGCTATCCCGGCGTGCCCGTCGGCTACTCGGGTCATGAGCGCGGACTGCAGATCTCTCTCGCCGCCGTGGCCATCGGAGCCGTCGCCGTCGAGCGCCACATCACCCTGGACCGCACGATGTGGGGATCCGACCATGCGGCCTCGCTCGAGCCGACGGGCCTCGAGCACCTCGTACGCGACATCCGTGTGATCGAGCGTGCGACCGGCGACGGCGTCAAGCGGGTGTTCGACAGCGAGCGTGCGCCGATGGCGAAGCTGCGCCGCGTTCCGGCATGACGGCGGCCACCGGCATCCGCGTCGTCGCCATCGCGGATGCCGACTCGTTCGTGAAGTGGGCCGCCTCCCTTCTCGGTTCCGTGCCGGGTGTGCGCCCGCACCTGCTGCTCGTGCGCACACCGCTCACGGCCAGCGCGGAGCAGCAGCGCACGGCTCTCGCCGGCACGACGCTCAGACCGGATGACGTCACCCGCATCGGGTTCGCGCAGACGGAGGCCTGGCTGGCCGGACAGCGCCCCGACGTGGTCCTGCTCGCGGGGCGCGGACCGTTCGTGCGGCTGATGGGACGCGTGATCGACGCGTTGGAGCATCGACCGGTCACGGTCTCGGGACTGCCCGGCATGGCGATCCCCGCCCAGCGCGGGGCGCTGGACTATCGCCGCCACACCGATCTGCTGGTCGTGCATTCCCACAGGGAGGTGCGGGCCTTCGAAGAACTCGGCCGCCGCATCGGGGTGCAGACGCCGGTGGCGCTCGCCACCCTCCCGTTCGCCCGGCGGCGGCAGCGCATGCTGCGTCCGGAGCGCGTCGGCATCGATGCGGTGGCGGGTCGGCGAGCCGGTCTTGCCGCGCGGGGCGGTGGCGTCGCGGTCGCCGAGCGCCCTCCGCGGCCTGCCCCGGTCAAGCCACCGGCGACCGACGTCGTCTTCGCCGCGCAGGCCCTCGTTCCGCTCGCGAAAGACCAGCGGGCCGAGATCGCGGCCATGCTCGTGCGGGCGGCCGAGGCCGAGCCGGGTCGCCGTGTGGTGGTGAAGCTGCGTTCGCGGCCGGGGGAGTCGGAGACCCACCTCGAGCGCGAACCGTATGCGGGGCTGCTGCCGTCGCGCCTGCCGCCGAATCTCGTCTTCTCCTACGACTCGATGAGCACCGCGCTCGAGACGGCCGCGGGCCTCGTCACGGTGAGCTCCACCGCCGCGATCGAGGCCACGGCTCTCGGTGTGCCCGTGATCGCCCTCGACGCGTTCGGGGTGAGCAAGAACCTGCTGAACACGGTGTTCGTGGGAAGCGGGCTGCTCGGCGGTCGCAGCGAGGTCGTGGCGGGGCGCTTCCGGCATCCGCACCCTGACTGGCTGCGCGACAACTACTTCCACCCCGATGGCGAGTCGACGTGGTGGGAGCGGGTCGAGCAGCTCGTGGCGCTGCGGCGTTCCGGGGCACTGCCGGCGCGGCGGGTGCCGTCGGCCCGCGGCGGATCACTGCACGAGGCCTGGCATCGGGCGAGTGTGCTCGGCGCGGAGGATCGCACGATACGAGGGACGGTGGCGCTGGCCATGGGCGCGCCGGCGACCCGAGCGCTGGCCGCGGTGCGCGGACGCCGACTGCCCGCCGACGGCGGAACCTGGGCGGACGCGTCGACCGACTACACGTTGGAGCCGAACCCGTTCGACGACTCCCTGCGCCGTTGAGCCGCGGTCCTCAGGCGCTGCCGAAACCCAGACGCTTCGTTCCACCGTCGGGGTGTCGCGCCACGACGCGCGGATGATGCGCCACTGCGTCTGGGTTTCGGCATGCCCGCAGCGGCGCACCACCGGGCGCGGTCAGTTGCTGCGACGGATCGCGCGCACTCCGACGATCAGTCCGACCACCGCGACGGCGAGCGCCGAGACCCAGCCCCACAACACGGTGACATCGCCGAGGTCTCCCGCGAACAGGGCACGCTCGGCCTGGACGACCCAGTTGACCGGGTTGACCGAGGCGACGACCCGCATCCAGTCGGGTGCCGCGTCCAGGGGCAGCAGCATCCCCGACAGGATCAGCAGCGGGAAGATCAGCGACTGCTGCACACCCCAGAACAGCCACTCCCGATCCTTCGTCGCGAGAGCCAGCGAGTACGACAGCGAGCCGAGACCCACCCCGAACACGGCAAGCAGTGCCAGGCCGATGAGCAGACCGGGGATGTCGGCCGCGAATCCGAACGGCCAGGCGATCAGCACGATCACCAGAGCCTGCACGACGATCGGTGCGATCTCCTTGAGGGCGCGTCCGACCAGCAGCGAGGACCGGGCGAGCGGGGCGACCAGAGTGCGCTCGTGCGAGCCGGTCATCATCTCGTACTGCAGGTTCGACCCGGTCGACCCGGTGCCGAACAGCACGATCATCACCAGCACGCCCGGCACGAACCACGCCAGCGTCTCACCGGCCGGCTGTCCGGAGTCGCCGATCAGCAGGGGCGCGAACAGCCCGAGGAAGATGAGCGGCTGCAGCAGGCTGAAGATCAGCGTGAACGGGTCGCGGAGCACGGGCTTGAGTTCGCGCATCAGCACGTTCCGGGTGTCGCGCGCGAGGTTCGGGCGCACGAGGGTGTCGTTGACGGTCATGAGAGGACTCCTGTCGTGCGGTTGTCGGAGGCGGGGCTGTTCTCGGGGGCGCCGGGAGCGGATGCTTCGCCCGTGGCATCCGCTCCTTCTCCGGCATCGCGGAGGGTGCGGCCGGTGAGGGCGAGGAAGACGTCGTCGAGCGTCGGCGGTACTCCTGTGGCCCGATGGACCAGGATGCCGGCGGCGTCGAGTTCGCGCACGATCACCGGGAGCAGCCGGTCGCCGTCCTGCACGGCGAGGGAGATCGATTGCCCGTCCGCGGTCACCGGCGCCGGGCTGAGACGGGCGACCACGGCGCGGGCGCTCGCCGCCTCGGCGGCATCCGCGAATCCGAAAGTGAGCACGTCGCCGGCAAGGGTCGCCTTGAGGGAGGCGGCGTCGTCGTCGGCGATGATCCGCCCCTTGTCCATCACCATCACCCGCTCGGCGTAGCGGTCGGCCTCTTCCAGATAGTGCGTGGTGAGGAAGACCGTGGTTCCGTGCTGCGTGCGTAGATCCAGGATGTGCTCCCACAGGTTCGCCCGGCTCTGCGGGTCGAGCCCGGTGGAGGGCTCGTCGAGGAAGATCAGCGGCGGCGCGTGCATGAGTCCGAGCGCGATGTCGAGTCGGCGCTTCTGTCCGCCGCTGAGCTGCTGCACACTGCGGGTCGCGAAGGACGTGAGATCGAGGGAGTCGATGAGCTCGTCCGCTCGCCGGGCGCTGTCCCGACGCGACATGCCGTAGAAGGCGCCCTGGCTGAGCAGCTCGTCGCGTACGCGCTGCGAGAAGCTGCCGCTCGTGAGCTGCCCGACGTACCCGATGCGTGCGCGTACCCCCGCCGCGTCGGTGCGGATGTCGTGCCCGACGACCCGCGCATGGCCGGAGGTGGGCGGGATGAGGGTGGTCAGCATCCGCAGAGTCGTCGACTTGCCGGCGCCGTTGGGACCGAGGAAGGCGACGAGCTCGCCGCGCACGGCTGTGAAGGAGACGTCGGTCACGGCGTGGACCGGCGTCTTCTTGACGGTGAAGACCTTGGTCAGGCCTTCGGTCTCGATGAGGGATTCGTTCATGGGAGCGAGCGTAAGAACCAATGCGGACAGATCCTGTCCGCGTATTCTGACAATCTGAGACGCATGACCGACACCACCTCCCGTGCTCTCGCTCTGCTCAACCTGCTGCAGACACACCGGCACTGGCCGGGGACGGAACTCGCCGCCCGGCTGGGAGTGACCGAGCGCACCGTGCGCCGCGACGTCGATCGGCTGCGCGAACTCGGCTATCGGGTCGAGTCGACGCCCGGTGCGGCAGGCGGATACCGGTTGGAGGCGGGGAGCGCCGTGCCTCCGCTGCTGCTCAACGACGACGAGGCGGTGACCATGGCGATCGGACTCCGCGTCGCCGCCACGCAGCAGCTGGTCGGCGGGCCCGACGTGACGCTCACGGCGCTCGCCAAGCTGGAACAGGTGCTCCCGTCGGCGCTGCGGCAACGGGTGAACGCGCTCGCCGCATCGGTGCAGGCGCCGCGCATCGGAGAAGGGCCGGTGGTCTCACCCGAGGTGCTGGGGGAGATCGCGCTCGCCACCCGCGACACCGAGCGGCTGCGCCTGCGGTACGTCGACGGGGAAGGGCGCGAGAGCGTGCGCCGCGTCGAGCCGCATGCCCTGGCCCCGGCCGGTCGCAAGTGGTTCCTGTTGTGCTGGGACCTCGATCGGGACGACTGGCGCACGTTCCGCGTCGACCGCATCACCGTGGTCGAGCACACGCGGGTGCTGTTCACGCGTCGCGAGATCACGGAGGACGAGATCGAGGAGCGCGTGCTCGTCGCCTCGTCGTGGTCGCCGCAGAAGGTCGAGGCGGCCGTCGTGATGGAGCTGCCGCTCGCCGAGATGCAGGAGCGCTTCGGGCCGTGGTGGCAGGGCGCGACCGCTGTGGGCGAAGACCGCACGCGCTGGCCCGTCGGCGGCTCGGACTGGCGCGAAGCCATGTACGGACTGCTCTGGATCCCCGAGGGCGTCGAGTACACGGTGGCCCTGTCTGAGCCGCATCGCAGCGAGCTGCGGGAGGCCGTCGGACGCCTGCTGCGCGCCCTCGACGCCCCGGAGCCCGATGACGCCGAGTGACGAAGAGGCGTCATCCTCAGACTCATAGGGTTATCCCAGGCAACCATCCTGGCGGGGAAGATCACGGCCGGGTAACGTCAGTCCCATCGCGGCGATCCGGGCGGTCCCGGGCCTCAGCTCATACCTGAAGGCGTTGCGGGTTCGACTCCCGCCGTCGCGTCCACTTGAAGCCATCTCACCCGTTCCGGTCGCAGTTGCTGCCGCCTCGACGCACGCAGAACGGCAGGAACTGCGACCGGAACACGGCGGGGGTCCGGCCGGGGTGGGTTCCGCCTCACAACCCCAACTGGTCCAGCCGCTCCTCGAAGCGCACCTGCACGTCCTCCGGCTCATCGCCGTCGGACTCGGCCCAGATCGCATCCAGTTCCTTCTGCACCGACTCGGGCAGGGCAGCGAACTTCTCGTCCCACGCGACGACCGGCGTCCAGTAGCCGACGACCTTGAAGCGAGTCGCGGGCAGGGCGAGCTCCTTGCGCAGGTACTTGCGCACGTCGCGCAGTGCCACGGTCTCACCGGCCACCCAGACATAGCCTTCGTCGAGCGGAAGCCGGTCGTCGACGATGCCGCGCACGAGCGGACCGAGCGCACTGGGACCGTGGCCGTTGCCGCCGACCACCCAGGTGACCTCGACGTCGTGGCCCACCTCGAGAGCGACGCGGTCCGCCTCGCTCGGCACTTCGAGCACGACCCGCGTGCGCACGCCCTCCGGAGCCTCGGCGATGATGCGCGCCACGGCCGGAAGCCCGGTGAGGTCGGCGACGAGCACCTGCCACGTGATGCCCTCCGGCGGCGAGTACAGGCCCGTCGGGGAGTTGAACCCGAGCACGTGGCCCGGCTCCGCCCGCGCGGCCCAGGGGCCCGCGACACCTGCCTCGTGGATCACGAAGTCGATGTCGAGTTCACCGGCGTCCGGGCGCACGCCGCTGATGGTGTACGTGCGCATCGGGGCCTCGGGCGCCCCCTCCGGCGTCTCCCACCAGTCGCCCGCCGGCACCGGCAGCGACACCTCCTTCGGGTCGTCGCCGTGCGGGAAGAACACCCGCACGTATTCGTCGCCGATACCGGTGCTGAGGAAGTCGGCGACGCCCTCGCCGCCGAGCGTGACGCGGACCAGGGTCGGGGTGAGGGTGGTGGTGCTGCTGACGATGCCGCGGTGGATGCTCACGGAGTCTCCGTCTCTGTAGGGCGAATCTCTTCGGTCGGGGATGGGTCGGTGGGGGATGGGTCGGTGCGGGTGGATGTGCTGCGGGTCTGGGCGAGCCAGGAGTCGCGGTAGGGGCCGTCGGTCGCGAGGAGCTCTTCATGCGTGCCGCGCTGCGTCATCCGTCCGTCGGCGAAGACGACGATCTGCTCGGCGGTCACTGCCTGCTGCAGTCGGTGGGCGATGAGCACCGCCGTGCGTCCCTCCCGCAGTGCCGCGATCGCGTCTTCGACGGCTTCGCGGTGGTGGAGCCCCACGTCTGCGGTGGCCTCGTCGAGGATCACCACATCCGGGTCGGCGAGGAAGGCGCGGGCGACCGCGAGCTGCTGGATGCGCCCCTCGTCGAGCGGTACGACGGAATCGGCGGACGAGCTCTCGCCCTCTGCGGACTCCTCACGACGCATCGCCTCGACCGCCCACTGCGCCCCGACCGCCCGCAGCGCCGCCACCATCTCCTCGCCGCTCGCTTCGGGGGCGACGAGGCGCAGGTTGTCGGCGATGCTGCCCCGGAAGTGGTGCAGCTCCTGCGACAGGTAGTACGGGGCGTCTGTGCGGGACGCCAGGTGCACGCTTCCCGACGTCGGCGGGTGATGCCCGGCGATGACGCGCGCCAGCGTGCTCTTGCCCGACCCCGAGGTGCCCACCAGCGCCGCCGTGGTGCCGGGGTCGACCCGCAGGTTCACGCCGCTGATCCCCCGGCCGGTGGTGGGGTAGTGGAACGTCACGTCCCGCACCTCGATGCCCGCGGATGCCGGTGGTGCAGCTTCCGTCTCCGGGCTCTGGGCGGCCGGCGCGGGCGCGAGATCGATGACCCCGACGAGTCGCGCGAGACCGATGGCTGCCCGCTGGATGTCGTCGAGTCCGAAGATCAGCTGTCCGACCGGGCCGAACAGGCGATGGAACAGCAGCGCAGCAGTGGTGACCGCGCCTACCGTGACAGCGCCGGCGGACTGCAGCAGGAATCCGGCGCCGAGGATCGCGGCCAGCCCGACGAGCTCACCGCCGTTGATCCAGCGGAACAGACGATTCGTCACCCGCACGCCCTCGATCTGCATGTGGATCGACGCCACCGCGCGCTCGCGCACCCGCTCGAGAGCGGGCTCCTGCTCGTTGAACGCGGTGAGGGTCTCGATGCCGTCCACCGTGTCGAGCACGGCCTGGCTGCGGGCGGCCTCGCGCACCCGCACCTCGCGGAACACCACACGGGACTTCCGCAGAAAAGCGCGCGTACCGAGGATGTAGAACGGCGCGGAGGCGAGGCCCGCGAGCGCCAGCCAGGGATCCAGAGCGGTCAGCGCGACCACCGAGACGCCGATCGCGAACCCCGCGGACAGCAGGGTCGGAGCGACGTTCCCTCCGGCTTCGGCAACGGCATCGACGTCGCCGGTCACGCGGGAGAGCAGATCGGCGCTCTCTCCGTCGTCGACCGCGCTGACGGGCAGCCGCATCGCCGAGGCGAACACGTCTTCACGCAGGCTCGCGAGCATGTCCTGCACCAAGCCGGTGAGCACGCGCACGGCCCACAGCATCACCACAGCGGCGCCGATGGCACCCAGACCGGCCGCGGCGACCCACCCGGCGATGGTCGCGAAGCCGGCGTCGGACGACACGGCATCGACGATGCGCCCCAGGCACGCGGGCATCACGATCCCGAGAGCGGATGCCGCGAGGAACAGCGCGGCGACAGCGGCGGTGCGACCGGGATGCTGCCGCAGCAGCCCACCCACGACGGCCCGCACCCGAGCGCCGGAGGCGATCGGGAGCAGCGCGCCGGTCGAGGTCGAGTCACTCATGGCGTCCATACGATCCTTCGGAGGGAAGCTCGACGACCCGGTCGCAGGCTCCGAGCAGCACCGGCGAGGTGGTGATCACGATCACAGTCTCGGTGTGCTCTGCAAGGGCGCGGGCGATGTGCGCCTCGGTGATGGCGTCGACGGCCGAGGTGGGCTCGTCGAGCACGAGCACGTCGGCCTCCGCGTGCAGGGCTCGGGCGATGCCGATGCGCTGGCGCTGTCCGCCCGAGAGGCGTCGCCCGGCCTCTCCTACCTCTGACTCCCACCCTCCGACCTGCACCACGGTGTCGTGCAGCGCCGCCATCTCGATGAAGGGCGCGTGCGGCTGGTCCTCCACGCCGTGGCCGCGCACGGCCTCGCGCAGGGAGCCGCTCACGATCGTCTGCCTGTGCGGAGGGGCGACGACCCGACGCCGATACTCGACCGGGTCGAGGTCGGTCAGATCGTGCAATTCACCGTCGATCGCGAGCGCGACCCGGCCGCGGTCGGGTCGGGTGCGCAGACCGAGCAGGCGCGAGAGGGCACGGGCCGTGTCGCTGTCGGCGGGACGGATGCCGAGCAGTTCGCGCTCGCGCACCTCGACGGGCGCGGAGGCGGATCCCGCGCGGAAGGTCAGGACGACGTCCTCCGCCGGTCGTACCGGGGCGGCCGCCGCGACGGGCGCATCGAGCAGGTCGTCGGCGTCGATCACCTCGGCGAGTCGCTTGGCCGAGGCGAGCTTGTGGATCCAGTTCGAGGGGAAGGAGCCCGCATACGCGAGGTAGCCGCTGATGAACTGAGCGAGCCCGAGCACCGTGACCAGCTCGCCGATGCTGATGCGGCCCTCGGAGGCGAACCAGGCCGACATACCTGCCAGCGCGGTGGTCGCGATCGCCGCCAGCGTGCCGCTCACCGCCTCGTATGACGCGAGGGATCGGCCGGCCGCCGTGGCGGCGCGTCGAGAGGTGTCGCTCGCGGCGATGTAGCGGCGCACGGCCTCCTCGCGGGCGCCGATTCCCACGAGCACCCGGAATCCGCTCATGAAGTCGGCGGCGACCGCCCCGGCCTCGGTGGCCGCCTGCTGCTCGACGAGGCCACGGCGTTCCAGCGGGCGCGACACGGCCTGCATCACGAGCATCATCGCGATGGTCGAGCCGAATACGACGAGCGTCGCGACGGGCGAGATCACCAGCATCGCGAGACCGGCTCCGAGGATCGCGGCGATCGTGGAGCACTGCTGCGCGACCGACCAGGCGACCCCGGCGACCCGGTAGGTGTCGGACGTGACGAACGTGAGGGCCTCACCGGGGGCCACTGTGCGGCGGGAGAGCCGCGGTCGCAGCATCCGGGAGAGCGTGAGGTGGCGCAGCGCCTGCTCGCCGTAGCCGTAGATCGACACCATGAGGTGGGACGCCGACTGGTAACTCGCCGTCAGCACGAGGAACGTGCCGACCAGGGCGCCGAGCCAGAGGGCGAGTGCTGCGGGGTCGGCGGGGAGCACGGCGCGGTCGATCGTCGCACCGATGATGACGGGGATCGTCGCCTCGGCGAGCGCATGCACGATGAGCAGCGCGGTCGCTCCCGCGAGGGCGATGCCACGCCCCTCCGACTTCAGCGCGATCCCGAAGAGCCTCCGCGGCGTGGGCGTCACGGTGTCCGCCGACCGAGCGGGAGCACCAGCGGCGTCCCGGAGACGGGGTCGGTGATCACACGACACGGAAGGTCGTACACGGTGTGCACGAGCTCTGCGGTGATGATCTCGCGCGGGTCGCCCTGCGCCACGATGGCCCCGTCGCGCATCGCCACGAGGTGGGTCGCGTAGCGGGCGGCATGGTTGAGGTCGTGCAACACGGCGACGAGCGTGGTGCCGCTGCGGTGCAGGTCGGCGAACAATTCCATCAGATCGATCTGGTGCGCGATGTCGAGGAAGGTCGTCGGCTCGTCGAGCAGCAGGTGCGTGGTCTGCTGGGCGAGAGCCATCGCGACCCAGACGCGCTGCCGCTGCCCTCCGGAGAGCTCGTCGACCAGGCGACGCGACAGGTCGGTGACGCCGGTCGCGGCCATCGCCTCGGACACGGCGCGCTCGTCGGCGCTGCTCCACGTGCGCATGGCGCTCTGGTGCGGGAAGCGTCCGCGCCCGACGAGATCGGCGACCGTGATGCCGTCGGGGGCGAGGGACGACTGAGGGAGCAGTCCCAGCTTGCGGGCGACTTCTTTCGGCTTGAGCGAACGCAGGTCGTCGCCGTCGAGCAGCACGGCGCCGGTGGTCGGGCGCAGCAGCCGGGCGAATCCGCGCAGCAGGGTCGACTTGCCGCACGCGTTGGGTCCGATGATGATCGTGAACGAGTTGTCGGGAACCTCGAGAGTGAGGTCGGAGATGATCGGGGTGTCCCCGTAGCCCAGCGTGATGTCGCGGGCCCGCAGCGAAGCGGTCATGGGTGTTCCTTTCAGGTGCGGCGCGCGTACTGGGCAGCGAGCAGCCAGGCGAGATAGAGGCCGCCGACCGACACCGTCACGACGCCGACCGGCACAGCGACGAGCTGGGCCACGGCGTCCGACACCACGACGAGGGCGGCGCCGGTCAGCATCACGGGCACCGTGCCCATCGGGGTGTTCGAGCGGGTGAGGCGCTGCGAGATCTGCGGGGCCGCGAGGGCGATGAAGGAGATGGGGCCGGCCGCGGCGGTCACCAGCGCGACCAGGGCGACGCCGAACACCATCGCTGCGAGACGGGTGCGACCGGGACTGATACCGAGGGCTGTGGCCGCGTCGTCGCCCATCTCGAGCACGGGAAGCGTGCGGGCGAGGGGGAGGGAGAGCAGGGTCACGATCGCGAACACGATCGCCGCCGGGATCAGCTGGTCGAAGCCGAGCGAGGCGATCGAGCCCGCACCCCAGGTCGCCGCCATCATGGCCTTCTCGACGCTGACCGAGATCAGGATCCACGAGGTGAGGGATCCGAGTCCCGCCGAGACGCCGATGCCGACGATGATGAGCCGGAACGACGACATCGTGTTCTTGCTGGCGAGCACGTAGACGAGCAGCGCGGTGAACAGGCCTCCGACGAGCGCACCCGCCGCCTTGAACATGTAGGTGTTCAGCTCGAAGACGATCATGACCAGCGTCACACCGAACTGTGCGCCGATGCCGAAGCCGATGATGTCGGGGGAGCCGAGCGGATTGCGGGTGAGGGACTGGAAGATGCCGCCGGCGAGCGCGAGGGCTGCTCCGCACAGCACGGCGAAGAGCACGCGCGGCAGGCGCCACTCGAAGACCACCTGGCGGATGTCGGGGTCGGATGCGGGGTCGAAGATCGCTCGGATGACGGCCGCGAAGTCGACCTCGTAGGCGCCGAGAGTCATGGAGAACAGGCCCGTGCCGATGATCACGACGACCAGCAGGATGCTGACGACGACGGAGCGCACCGGGATGAGCGCGGCGATCCGCGCGGTCTCGATCCGGAACAGGCGGCGTCCGTGATCGACCGGCACGAACGCGGCAGGCGCGGCGTCTGCGCGGGGTGCAGCGACGGGCTTCTGGTCGATGCTCACAGGCCGCTCACCCGCTTGCGACGCACGAGCATGATCAGGATCGGGGCTCCGAGGAGGGCCGTGACGATGCCGACGCGCATCTCCCCGTTCGGGAGCACGATGCGGCCGAGGACGTCGGCGAACTGCAGGAAGGCGGGGCCGATGATCATCGAGTACCCGAGCACCCAGCGCTGGTCGGGGCCGGTGAACCAGCGGACGATGTGCGGGATCATGAGCCCGACGAAGGCGATGGGTCCGGCGGCGGCGACGCTGGTTCCGGCCAGCAGGGTGACGGCGATGATGACGAGGATGCGAGTCACGCGCACGCGTGCACCGAGGGCCTGCGCCAGGTCGTCGCCGAGGGCCAGGGCGTTCAGGGAGCGCGCGCACAGGAGTCCGATCAGGAGACCGGCGACGATCAGGGGCACGGCCCAGGTGAGCTGGTCGAGGGTGCGTCCACCGATCGAGCCGACGCCCCAGAACCGCATCACCTGCAGGGTGCTGTGGTCGCGCAGCACGATCGCGGTGGTGAAGCCGGTGAAGGCCGCGCCGAGGGCGACGCCGGCGAGGGTGAGCTTCATGGGGGTCGCCCCCGAGGCTCCGAACGAGCCCAGTATGTAGACGAGCATGGTGAGGACGAAGGCTCCGCCGAGGGCGAAGGGCACGTAGGCGCCGGGGGCGGTGAGGCCGAGCACACCGACGGCGAACGTGACGGCGAAGGATGCACCGGCGTTCACACCGAGGATGCCGGGGTCGGCCAGCGGGTTGCGGGTGAAAGCCTGGATCAGGCCGCCGCACACCGCGAGAGCGGCACCCACGACGATGCCGAGCAGGGTGCGCGGCACACGCAGCTCCATGACCATGAGGTGCAGCGGGTTCTCGTCGTCGTAGGAGAAGAGGGACTGCAGCACGGTGACGGGGTCGATCGCGCGGGCACCGACGGCGAGCGAGGCGATGGCGGCGATGGCCAGCACCACGACCGAGATGACCAGTCCCGCCACGAGCGTCCCGTTACGGTGAGGGGAGTCGACTGCACGACTCCCCGCACCCGTGTTCGAGACGTCCGTGCCGTCATCCGTCGCCAGGGACATCTCTCGGATCACTTGCCGGTGATGGTGGGCTCGCCCTGGAGTGCCCCGGCGAGGTCGTCGACGTACGTCGGCAGGATGTACTTCAGCGAGAGCACGGTGGGCGCGCTGATGGCCGAGGCCTCGGCGTCGTCGGCGTAGATCACGTACGAGCCGTTGGCGATCGGGTTCCAGCGCGACACGACCTTGTTCTCGACCGTGTACGTGCCCTCGTCGGCGCTGCCGCCCCAGGCCGCGAACAGATCGGCCTCCACGTCGTAGAGGTTCTCGAGGCTGACGCCGGTGTACCAGTTGTCGCCCTCCGCGGTCTGGAGGAAGGTGTCCATCGCCGGGGTCGAGGTGAATCCGAGGGCCTCGGTGATGCGCACACGGGGGTCGTACTCGAGGTAGACGCCGAGGTCGGTGCCGCCCTCGTTCAGGGTCAGACCCCAGACGAAGGTCTTGTCCTCGAACTCGGGGTGCTCGCCGGCCAGGGTGGTGATCTGCTTCTCGGTCTCGGCGATCAGCTCATCGGCCTTGTCCTCCTCGGACAGTGCCTTGCCGACCGTGCGGGTCATGTCCTCCCAGGTTCCCGGGTTCCAGGGGCCTTCGATGTAGGGGACGGTCGGGGCGATCTCGGTCAGGCGCTCGTACTCGATGTCGGAGACGCCGGAGTAGAGGCTCAGGATCAGGTCGGGCTTGAGCTCCTTGATGGCCTCGTAGTTGGGGCCGTCCTCGAGGAAGGGGATGATCTCGGGGGTCTCGCCGTACTCCGCGGTGACATAGTCCTCGAACCAGGGCTGGTAGCCGCTCTCGCCTGCACCCCAGACCTCCTCCATGCCGACGGGGTTGGTGCCGAGGGCGGCGACGATGTCGGCCGTCATCCAGCCGAGGGTGACGATGCGCTGCGGCTTCTCGGGGATCACGGTCTTGCCGTGGCCGTGCTCGATGACCACGCCGTCTGTTGCGGTGGAGGCGGAACTCGATTCTTCGGGGGTGGACGAGCACCCGGCGAGGGTGAGGGCGGCGGCGACGGCCGCGGCGACGAGGGCCGAGCCTCGGCGGATCTTCGGGCGCGCAGAAGCGAGCGACATGGTTCTCCTTCGGGAAGGGGGGAGGGTGTTGCCGCGTCGACGCGGCGAGAAGTTAGGTAAGCATGCCCTAACAGAACGATGCTAGAACGCGGATCCTGCGCTCAGTGTCGCGGGAGCGACGACTTGTATCGCGGAACCGACAACGACGGTCGGATTCGCCGTCAGGGGATCAGGATCGCCCCGAGGTCACCGCCAGTACAGCTGGTGCGCCGCGTCGGCCTGCACGCGCGCCACGTGCTGCCGGGGGGTGAGCCCGAAGCGCTCCTTGAACGCGGCGGAGAAGGCGCTCGTCGTGGCGTAGCCGCAGCGGTGCGCGGCCGCACCGATCGGAGTGCCGTCGACGATCAGGCGCGCCCCGAGGGTCATCCGCACGCCGGTGCGCCACCGCCCGAAGCTCATGCCGACGTCGTTCTGGAAGATGCGCAGGACCGTACGCTCGTGGAGCCCGTGCGCGAGGAACAGCTCGATCGCACTGCGGGGGTCGCCGGGGTCGGCGAGAACGGCCTGCACGAGCGGGGCGACCCGCTCATCCGCCGGCATCGGCACCTCGCCCCATTCGCTCGCGGCCTCGGGAAGCGGCTGCTGCAGCATCTCGATGAGCACCGACTGGATGCGCACGCGCAGGTCGGTGGGCATGTCGTTGATGCCGAGGTGGAGCAGCATCTCCTGCACCGCGCGCGGCACCAGCACCCGTGTGATGTCGTCGATCGGGGCGATCAGCGATGAGTCGGGGATGTACGTGTAGCAGCCGGTCGAGTCGGGTTCGTGATGGGCCGTGTGCGGGGTGCGTGCGGGGATCCACACGCCCTGACCGGGAGCGAGGCGCCACCTCGTGTCCTGCAGGTGCACCCACACCGTGCCGCGATAGCACCAGGCCAGCATCGGGTCGGCGTGGCTGTGCGGAGGGGAGAGCGGGCGGGTGCCGGTGTCCTCGGCGGTGACCACGCCGGTGCCCATCAGATACGGCTCGTTCACGGTCGACGGATACGACGGGCTCGCTGCCCAGTCGTCCTGCCGGTATGAGTTCATTCGTGCTCCGCATGAGGCGGCGCCGACTGCTCGGGAAAACAGGTCCTGCCGCCCTCGCCATGCTATCCGGGTGAGGCGCGATGGCCCCGCGAGGCCCGATGATGGACACATGCCTTCCGCCCATCGCCCCGGTCTGCGGGTCTCGTCGGGTCTCACGATCCCCGAGGCTGAGTTGTCGTGGCGCTTCTCGCGGTCATCCGGGCCGGGGGGACAGGGCGTCAACACCGCGGATTCCCGCGCTGAACTGGTCTGGGATGCCGCGAACTCCGCGGTGCTCTCACCGCATCAGCGCGAGAGGCTGCTCGACCGACTGAGCGGTCGCCTGGTCGATGGAGTGCTGACGATCGCCGCGTCCGAGCACCGTGCCCAGTTGCGCAACAGGGATGCGGCGCGGGAGCGGCTCGTCGCCGTCGTCGCAGAGGCTCTGCGCCCGCCGGCACCACCGCGACGGCCGACGAAGCCGAGTCGGGGGTCGAAGGAGCGCCGGCTGAAGGCCAAGCAACGGCGCACCGACGTCAAGAGTCTGCGACGACGACCTCGCGACGACTGACCCGGCGCCGGAGAATCACCTGGCGAGACGCTCTTCGACAGGGTCCCAGCCACTCGCGAGCACCCGGAATCCCGCGTCCACCGTCTCGAGTGGATCTTCGCTGTCGTTGATCAGCAGTTGCATCTGCAGGACGAATCGGGCGTAGACGCGGATCTCGGCGACCGGCTCGGCGAGCCCGAGCTCGTCGGCGATGGCCGCGGCGAGGGCATCCTCGTGTCGGAGCCACATCTTCGCGGCATAATCGCGCAGGGCGGGTGTCTCGTTCAGGAAGCGCATGAACACGCGGGTGACGTCATCACCGTGCTCGTCGAAGTTCGCCCTGATCTCGGCGGCGAAGAAGTCGTGGATCGCGCGGTTGATCGTGCGTCCTGCGGGCCGGTCGCGCACGGCCGAGACCAGACGGTCGCGCTGTTCGTCGTCCTCGTCGAAGACGAGAGCCTCCTTCTGCGGGAAATGCGCGAACACGGTCGTAGGGGAGACGTCCGCCGCATCGGCGACCTCGCGGATGCTGACGTTGTCGAAGCCGCGCTCGAGGAACATCATCGTCGCGACGTCGGAGATCGCCTTGCGGGTCGCGGCCTTCTTGCGCTCGCGGCGTCCGAGGGGCTCTGAGTTCGTCATAACCGCAGTCTATCGTGGACCGAATACAAACCTGGCTTGACACCAAAACTGGTATCGATACACTTTCGGTATGACTTCACCCAACGTCCTCACGCGACGGGATCAGAACCGCGCGTGGATCATGCTCATCGTGCTCACGATGCTCACCGTCATCGGTATGACGGTCGTCCTTCCCGTCCTGCCCTTCGTCGTGCTGCAATACGTCTCGCACGAGAGCGACCTCGCCATCTGGGTGGGCGTGCTCGAGGCCGTCAACGGCCTCTGCGCCTTCCTGGTCGCCCCCTTCCTCGGCCGGCTCTCCGACCGCTTCGGTCGTCGACCCGTCATCATCGTCGCCGCGTTCGGCGCCGCATTCTCGATGGCGCTGTTCGGCATCGGCGGTGCGATCTGGGTCCTCGTGCTCGCGCGCGTGATCCAAGGCCTGACCGCGGGAGATCTCCCCGCCCTCTTCGCCTACCTCGCCGACATCACCCCGCCGGAACAGCGGGCGAAGCGCTTCGGTCTCCTCGGCGCTCTCACGGGAATCGGCACCATGGTCGGCCCGGGGATCGGCGGTCTGCTCGCCGCGGTGAGCATTCAGCTTCCCGTCTTCCTCACCTCCGCGGTCGCCCTCACGATCGCGATCCTCAGCATCTTCCTGCTTCCGGAGAGCCTCAAGCCCGGCAATCGCATCAGCGCCATCCGGCTGCGTGACGTGCAGCCGTTCGCGGTCTTCAAAGAGGCGTTCGGGCGCAAGGAGCTGCGCGGACTGATGATCGGCTTCGGTCTGCTCGCCCTGCCGTTCGGCTTCTTCGTGAACAACTTCAGCGTCCTCGCGCTGGACTCCATCCAGTGGGGGCCGACGCAGATCGGACTCCTGACCGCGGCCGTCGGCATCATCGACATCCTCATCCAGGGTGTGCTGCTCGGCATCCTGCTCCCGCGCATCGGTGAGCGCGGCGTGATCATCAGCGGCATCGTCGCGCAGATGGTCGGTCTCGCGGCGCTCGCCATCGTCGCGTCGATCTTCGCCCAGCCGTGGGTGTTCATCGTCGGTGCGCTCATGCTCGCTGCCGGCCAGGGAGCATCCCAGGCGGCGATGGACGGTGCCATGTCGAACGCGGTGGGCGACGACGAGCAGGGCTGGCTCGGCGGAGCGACGCAGTCACTGAACGCGGCCATGGGCACGGCCGCCCCGCTCATCGCGGGGGCGCTCTACGCGCTGGTCAGCCACGCCGCCCCGTACTGGCTCGGTGTCGCACTGATGATCGTCGCCGTGATCGTGGTCAGCCGCGCACACATCGCGAACACCGCGAAGCGCCCGGTCACCGATGGTGTGGGAGCGCCTCCGGTCGAAGCCGTCGAGACCGTCGGCTGAGCATCAGGTTGCGGGAGCTGCCGGACGCGGCAGCTCCCGCAGCCGCGTGATCGAGGCGAGCAACTCCTCCGGCGTCGTGCCGAGATTCCCGAGTGCCAGTGCCGCCGACGCGCTGAATCCCGCCGAGTCGATCGGGAGGCGTGCCACGTTCGGCACCAGCCCCTTCTCGTTCGTCACCCAGTTCCCGGCGGCGGCGTGCCAGGCGTGCGCGGTCAGCATGGCCGTCGTGGTTCCGCAGAGGGAGACGTATGCGACGTCTCCCGCCTTCGCGCCCTTCACGGCCGCGTTCAGCAGGAAGTCGACCTGCCAGAGGCTCGTGAGGAACGCCTCGCGCAGCGCCGCGGGATAGGGGGTGACGCTCCGTGCCAGACCGACCAGGAGTCCCTCCGGATCGCGAAGCGGCACGCTGGTGGCCACCTCGCCCGCATAGGCGACATCGAGGAAGCCGAGGGGGTGACCCGGTTGGGTATGGAAGGCGAACTCGCCGCGGACGGCGCGAGCGCATTGCTCTCCGACGCGGGTGACGTCGCGGAGGATGAGGTCGACCGGCACGCCGTCGACGATCAGCCAGGCGCCGCCGTCGACCCAGGGTCCCCATCCGCCGCGCTCGGCGACCTCGACGGGTTCGCCCGTCCACCCGCTCGCCACGCGCGCGATACCGGCGCGGTCGACATCCGAGTCCACGTAGAGCCCCAGATCGATGTCGGAGTCGGGTCGGTGCGTCCCGCGGGCGCGGCTGCCGCCCAATGCGACGGCACGCACGCCGGGAACCCGGCTCAGTTCGTCGGCCATCGAGCGGAGGCGGTCTTCATCGAGCACGACACCGATCGTACTCACGTGGTCTCACGCCGTCGCAGAACAGACGCCATCCGGAGATCGACCCACCCGACGCGTTCTCGGACGGCGTGGGCTCCGTCAGTCCTTCCCGCCCCGTACGAGTTCGAGCCCGGCACCCGCGAACTGGCGCAGCGTCGCATCCGGCAGGAACGCCCGCGTGAGTGCTCCACCGATGCGGGTGAGGTCGCTCTCGTCGCGGAAGAGGAGATACATGGTCTCGTACCGGGGGTGGAACTTCTGCTTGAACCGATGCAGCGACCCGAAGCCGTACACCGGTTCCAGCGCATCGGCCAGCCGGTCGCTGAGAGCGGCGATCATCCCGGCATCCGGCGGATAGTCGTGGGCGAGGGGCGCGCCGGAGAGCGACATGATCTGCGCGCCCTCCTCGGCGAACTGCTTGGCCGAGGAACCGATCAGATACTCCATGACGGGCCCGAAACCGCCTTCGCGGCGACGCATGAGGTCGAGGGTCCAGCCCCGCACCGCACCGTCGTCGCCGTACACCGGCAGCCAGGAGAGGAAACCGTCGACGTCGCCGTTGGGAGCGAGCGCCAGGGCGAGCCGCACCTCCGGATCCTCGGCCTCGTCTAGGGTGCCGAGCGTGAAGCGCATCTCGGGCAGGTCCTTGTCTCCGACCCAGGCCTCCGAGATCGCTCTGAGCTGCTGCTGCACACCCCACGGCTCCGCCTTGAGGTGTGTCATCCGGAAGGTCATCTCCTCGCGACCGGCCTTGTTCAGTGAGGTGCGCACCGAGTTCCAGCGCTTGCCCGTGAACTCCAGCCCCGGCAGGTCGACGATCGTGTCGTCGGCCACGACGATGCTGCGCCAGGTCGAGGGGGCGGCCGCCCGCGTGGCCTCATCCGCACTGAAGAAGCAGGGAACGAGGCCGGCGAGCTCCACGGCGTGGATGAAATCGTTCACGGCTTCGGCGCGTGTCTCCGCAGGGCCGATCGGGTCGGCCAGGGCCAGGGCGACGCCGTTGCGACGCTGGTACGCGACGATGCCGCCGGACACCCGGGCATAGCTGTTGCCCTCCCAGGTCGTCATCCACGAGAGCGTCCCGCCGCCATGAGTGCGCAGCTCGCGCTTCATGTCATCGACGTTCGGAGCAGGCTGGATGCCCAGCTTGGCGCGGCGCTTGGCTCGGAACGCGCGTCGCACCCACACCAGGTACACGAGCATGATGAGCCACAGGAAGCCGTTGGCCATCGCGAGCTCGGTCTCACCGTCCCAGCGCAGATCGAGCTCCGCCTGGCTCGTGATGATGATGAGGGTGAGCACCAGCGCGGCGCCCGAGACGTTGAACAGGCCGAGCAGGATCGCGAGCACCCACGCGAAGCGCCGCCCGCGACGGAGCCCGTTCACGAGCACGAGGATCACGACGAGGTCGATCGCGAGGTCGATGAATCCTCCCGACGCGGGATCGGTCGGTCCGAAGGGTCCGTCCGTGGGCAGGAAGGTCGTGATGATCTCGACGGCGCCCAGGACGAGGATCGCCACCACGGCGATCAGCCGCTGCTCGCGGACCGTCGTGTGCCGCACCCGCAGCGATCGGTCGACGACGAGGATCAGCAGCACCGCGAGCAGGTGCTCGAGGTCGGCGACCTTGCCCCAGAAGAGCATCGCGATGAACACGAAGCCGAGCAGGATGAGCCAGCCGCGCACCCGCCACGGCGGACGGAACAGGCCGACCGCGGCGGCGATGCACGCCATGGTGCCGCCCGATGCTCCCACGTCGAGCGCCTGGGCCTGCTCCGCCGCCCACGCCCACGGGAACTGCGAGAGCACGTACAGCAGCAGGGCGGTGGCGAAGATCGCGAACAGCTGACCGAGCCAGTAGTAGGCGAGCGCCACGCGCGATCCGCGACGGAACTCCAGGTAACCCATACCCCAGAAGCCTGCGATCGTGAACAGGTACACCCAGGGCTGGTTCACGAAGAACGTGCCGGTCAGGGGCGTCCACCACTTGCCGTCGGCGAGGTTCGGGAGCCCGTAGGCGACTGTCTGGAAGAGTGCGGTGTCCTCGAACGGCGCCCAGAGGCCGCTCCAGACGACCCCCACCGCGATGATCAGCAGCACCATCGTCAGCGTCGCCGGAATGCGCCGGACGACGGCCATCACCGGATGGGGAGAGGGGGAGTGCTCCTCGGTCATGCGCTCAGCGTAGCGAGGGCTGCGTCCGCACGGGCGCGGGCACTCCTACTCCCCGCGAAGCACTCGACGAAGGTCGGCGATCTCGTCGTCGGTCAGACCGCCGCTTCGCAGATAGCCCGCGACGTCGCCGTGGTTGTCGTCGATCCAGTCCATCGCAGCCTCGATGGCGGATGCCGGAGCCTCGGTCGCGAGCGTCTTCAGGGCCGGCGTGAGGGGGACGCCGAGCGAGGTGATCAGTGCGGTGAGGGCTTCGGCGAAACCCCGCGCCAGATTCTTCTCCGTCTGCGTGTAGTCCTCGACGATCGCCTCGCGAGGTGCTTCGGCGACGAGCAGCAGGATCGCGGCGGCGAGCCCCGTGCGGTCCTTGCCCGCAGTGCAGTGGAACAGCACGCCGGGTCGTTCGGTGCGCGAGGCTTCGAGCACCGTCCGCGCGATGGTCGCGAACGGGGTGGCGCTGGCCGCCAGGATCGAGACGTACAGCTCCTCCAACGTCGGCACCTGCTTCAGCACCTCGGCGACCTGGGTCACCGAGAGTCCCGCTCCGTTGGCTGCAGGGAGCAGCTGCTTCACCATCTCGTCCATCGCGCCGCCCTGCATGGGCAGAGTCAGGAGCGTCACGCTGCCGTCGTCGGGCAGGCGATCCGCGGCGCGTGCGCGTTCGCCCTCGGTGCGCAGATCGATCACGGTGCCGATGCGGAGGTCGGCCAGCGCCTGCATCCCCTCGTCGGTCAGCGCGGCGAGCGCGTCCGATCGGAAGAGCAGACCGGAGGCGAGCGTGCCGCCGCCCGAGGTCGGGATCCCGGCGAGTTCGCGGGCGTTGTGGGTCGTCTGCAAGGCGGTCGTGATGTCGATGGTCATTCTGGCCCTCTCCTGGGTATGCGGCCAGAATATCGGTGCGGCGGGACCGCGCGGCTTCGACACGGAAGCCGCGCGATCCGCCTTTCCATGTCAGCCGTTCACGGCCTTCTCGATGGCCTGTTCGAGGTCATCCCACTCCTGCAACACGATCTTCTCGCCGTCGATGAAGAACGTCGGCGTGCTGTTCACCCCGAGCTTCTCGCCGTCGGCCTTGTCGGACTGCACGCGCTCCGCGGTGGCCGGGTCGGCGATCGCGGCATCGTACGCGCCCATGTCGAGCCCGAGATCCTGGGCGAACCCGCGGAACACCTCGGGGGTCTCCTCGGGCTGCTCGCCCCACTGCGCCTGCGTCTCGAACAGACGGCGGTACATGTCCTCGAAGCGGTCCTGCTGCCCGGCGGCCTCGGCGGCCAGCGCGGCCTGGGTGGAGTTGATGTGCCCGGGCAGGGGGAAGTAGCGGACGACATACGTGATCTCGCCGTCGTACTTCTCCCTGAGGTCTTCGACGACGGGGTAGAACGCCCCGCACGCCTCGCACTCGAAGTCGAGGAACTCGACCACGGTCACGGCGCCCTCGCCCCCGTCGTCGAGCACATGGGAATCGGTGCGGACGGTCTGCTGCGGCTCTCCGCCCTCCGCGGGCGCGGCGGGTTGCTGTTGGCTGATCGCGAAGACGATTCCGGCGATCAGCAGGACGATGGCGACGGCAATGGCGATCAGGGTCGCTTTGACAGAGTTCTTCATGGGGTCTCCAGACACACGGGTACGACGAGGGAAGGGTGCCGCTTTCGGGCGGCTCGATGCGCGCGTCGGCGGGTCAGGTGCGGGAGATGGAGAGCTGCGTGAGAGTCAGGGCGGGGACGAAAGCGCGCGGACCCGCGCGACTCGGCGACACCGTGCGCGGGGCGCGGGTGCCGAGCGGCCGGGTGCCCCCGGCGAGCCGGCGGAACAGCAGGACCAGCGCGACGCCGCCGAGCACCGCGAGCAGGCAGATCCCGACACCGGAGCTGAGCACGTCGATCGTGGGCGCTGCCGCCGGGTCACCTGCCGTCGGGGCGGCAGCCGTCGACTCCGAGACGCCGGAGGCGAGACACAGCGTCGCATGCACATCGGCCGAACCCCGCGAGGTCGACCAGGCGCCGACCACGAGTAGGAGCGCGAGGCCGACGGCGGTGATCACCCGGGCGATCAGCATCCGCTCGGCCCGCGCTCGCGGCATCGGATCCGGCGATGAGGGCAGCATTTCCCGCGCAGTCTAGCAACGGCGCCTCTGTCCTCCCCGGGGCCGGGGAAGCCGTGGCGCGCCTACACTGGAGGGGTGGCGAGACTACTGATCGTCGGCGGCTTCCTCGCCGCCGTGTTCTGGGTGTTCAGCATCGTCGACTGCGCAGTGCAGCCGGCGACGCGGCACCGCGGTGTGTCCAAGCCCGTCTGGATCCTGATCGTGGTGCTCCTTCCCGTGATCGGAGGCATCCTCTGGTTCGTGATCGGCCGTCGACGTGCGAACGATCCCGGGGTCCGTCCGGTCGTCGCGCCCGACGACGACCCGGCCTTCCTGCGCAGCATCAGCAAGACCGAGCAGGATGCGCGCATCCGCCGCCTCGAAGAGGAGCTCGCCCGTCTGGACGAGGAGACCGACGAGCCTCCCGCCACGGACCAGCGCCCGTGACCCCGTCGCCGGCCATGGATGCTGCGGCATCCCTGATCGCCGACCTCGTCGCCCAGGGCGTGCGCCACATCGTGGTGTCTCCGGGCTCACGCTCGCAGGCCCTCGCGCTCGCCGCGGTACGGGCCGCCGATGACGGACACGTCCGGGTGCACGTCCGGATCGACGAGCGGGTCGCCGGCTTCACGGCTCTCGGAATCGCCCGTGAGACGGGCGTGCCCGCCGCTGTGGTGTGCACCTCGGGAACGGCCGTCGCGAACCTGCTGCCCGCGGTGATGGAGGCCTTCCACTCCGGGGTGCCGCTGCTGCTGCTCACCGCCGACCGGCCGCCCGAGCTGCGCGGGGTCGGTGCCAACCAGGCGACGCTCCAGGACGGCCTCTTCCATCCGTGGGTGCGTGACCAGCTGGACGCTCCGGTGCCCGGGGATGGCGACTGGTCGGGACTCGCTGCGCAGGCCGTGGCCGCGGCGATGGGGGCTCGCGAGGTCGAGAGCGGCCTTCGCGGGATCTCCGGACCCGTGCATCTGAACCTCCCGTCCCGGGAACCGCTCTCGGGCGATCTGCCCTCGATCGCCATCACCCCGGGCGAGGCGCCGGAGGCTCTGAGAAGCCCACCGTTCGAACTCGACCGCGGGCCGCGCACCGTCGTGGTCGCCGGGGCCGACGCCGGCCCCGATGCCGAGGAGATCGCGCACGTCGGAGGCTGGCCGCTGATCGCCGAGATCGTGAGCGGCGCGCGATTCGGACGCCAGATCGTACACGGCTACCGTCGACTGCTCGCGCGTGAGGATCTCGGCGGACGCGTCGAGCGGGTCGTCGTCCTCGGGCATCCGACACTCAGTCGTGAGGTCGCCGCACTCCTCTCGCGTCAGGATGTCGAGGTCGTGGCCGTGCACCGCGGCGGCGAGGAGCTGAACCTCAATCACCGTACGAGGGGGGTCGACGCCGTCGTCGTCGCTCCGGGCGTCGCGGATCGCAGCTGGCTCGGGGAGTGGATGCGAGCATCCGCGGCCGAGACCGTAGACCTGAGCGAGCGCGCCCCCGATCCGGAAGCGCTGGCGTCCTCCGATTTCGCGGCGCGCAGGCAAGCCGTGAGGGCCGAGCTCGACGCCGTCCGCCGTCCGCTCGATCGCGAGCTGCTCGTCGATGCCGTGTGGCGCGCCACCTGGCCGCACGACCGCCTGGTGTTCGGCTCCTCCCGGCTCGTCCGCGTCGCCGATCAGGTGCTCGGCGGCAAGAAGGTCCCCGTCCATGCCAACCGCGGTCTCGCCGGCATCGACGGCACGATCGCCACCGCGACCGGAGTCGCGATCGCGAGTCAGGCGGCCGGCGCCCCCGGCGTGACGCGGGTGCTGCTGGGCGACCTCGCCTTCCTGCACGACGTCGGCGCCCTGCTGCTGCCGCCTGACGAGACCGAGCCCCGGTTGCAGGTCGTCGTCGGCAACGATGGCGGGGGCACGATCTTCGACTCTCTCGAGGTCGCATCGTCAGCACGCCCCGGCGACCTCGATCGCGCCTTCTACACGCCGCACACGGTCCGCCTCGAGCACCTCGCCCTCGCGTACGGCTGGGAGTACCAGCGGGTCACCACCCGCACGGCACTGGATCAGGCCCTGACCTCGCCTCGTGGTGGACGTCAGATCATCGAGGTGCCACTGGCGCGTTGACTGGCAGGATGTGCGTATGAACGCGCACACCTGGACGCAGACGCTGCGAGTCGACGAGGGATTCCGTCTCGCCGACATCGACCCCGACGCCAAGCCCGGATACGACCACGGCAAGTCCCGCGGGGTCTCCGACCTCGCAGCCGGGCTCACCGACCTCAATGTGCTGCAGGAGCGGCTCTTCGCCGAGAGCCGGGCAGGGGTGGCGAAGGATGCGGTGCTGCTGGTGCTGCAGGCGATGGACTCGGCCGGCAAGGGCGGCATCGTGCGGCACGTCGTCGGCGGCGTCGACCCGCAGGGCGTCGCGCTCGCCGCGTTCAAGGCGCCGACGGCAGAGGAACGCGCGCACGACTTCCTCTGGCGCATCGAGAAGCGTCTGCCTGAACCGGGGTTCATCGGGGTGTTCGACCGCTCCCACTACGAGGATGTGCTGATCGGGCGTGTGCGCGAACTCGCCCCGCCGGACGAGATCGAGCGCCGCTACGACGCCATCAACGAGTTCGAGTCCCGGGTCGCGGCATCCGGCACCCGCATCGTCAAGGTCATGCTGCACATCTCACCGGAAGAGCAGAAGTCGCGGCTGATGGAGCGACTCGAGCGTCCGGACAAGCACTGGAAGTACAACCCCGGCGACGTGGACGAGCGCATGCTGTGGCCGCAGTACATGGAGGCGTACCAGACGGTGTTCGAGCGCACCTCGACCGAGGTGGCCCCGTGGCACGTGATTCCGGCGAACGCCAAGTGGTACGCCCGGCTGGCCGTGCAGGAACTGCTGCTCGCGGCCCTGGAAGACATCGACCCGCAGTGGCCACGTGCCGACTTCGATGTCGAGGCCGAGAAGAAGCGTCTCGCCGCCAGCTGAGGGTCGGCCGCGGTCAGGCCAGCGCGTCGACCAGGGGGCGGAACTTCACGCGCGTCTCGAGCAGTTCGCTCTCCGGGTCGGAGCCGGCGACGATTCCGGCGCCCGCGTAGGCCGTGACGCCGATCTCTCCCTGGCGCTCGGCGAACTGCGCGCAGCGCAGCGCGATCGCCCATTCGCCGTTGCCGGCGGCATCCACCCAGCCCACGGGGCCGGCATAGCGCCCGCGGTCGAAGGGTTCGAGCTCGCGGATCGCGTCGATCGCCGCCGGTGTCGGCGTGCCGGCGACGGCGGCGGTCGGATGCAGTGCCCGCACCAGGTCGAGCGCGCTCTCCCCATCGGCCAGCTCGCCCTCGACGTCGGTGGCCAGATGGAACAGATTCGGCAGCTTCAACAGGAAGGGCTGTTCGCTCGCCGCCAGCGCCCGGGTGTGGGATCGGAGCGAGGCGAGCACGCTCTGCACGGCGTACTGGTGTTCGTCGAGGTCTTTGACGCTCGACGCGAGGTGAGCGGATGCGGCGGTGTCGGCGTCGGCGTCCGCGCCACGGCCGATCGTCCCCGCCAGCACCCGTGCGGTGACGGTTCCGTCGTGCACGGTGACGAGCGTCTCCGGGCTCGCACCGATCAGCCCGTCGACGGCGAACGCCCACGTGTCGGGGTAGCCGGTCGAAAGGGCGCGCACGAGCCGACGCAGGTCGGAGCCTGCCGGGATGCTCCCGGTGAGGTCGCGGGCCAGCACGACCTTGCTCAGGTCGCCGTCGGCGATGCGGGCGAGGGCGCGGCGCACCGAATCCTGGTATCCCTGCGGGCTCTGCGCTCCTGGGCCGACGGTGCCGGCCCAGTGCGGGCCGTAAGGCTGGGTGACGAGCTCGTCACGGTCGTCCGGAGCGCCGGCGAGGCGGAGCGTGGTGCGCCAGAACCGGTCGCCGTGTCGCCCCACCACCTGCGTGGGCACCACGAGCACGCTGTCCGCGGCCGAGTCCTCGTCGAACGCGAATGCCCCGAAGGCCACGAGCCCCGTGCCCGGGAGGCCCATCGGGTCGGAGATGTCGGACTGCGCCGCCATGGTGCGCCAGGCAGCCGCGAGGGTCTCGACGCGTGACGTTCCCGCTTCGACCGCGGGACGGATCTCCGTGAGCGGTCGGCCGACGGCGACGATCCCGTCTCCGCGGCGCAGCCAGGCAAGAGGGCGGGCGGGGTCCGCGTAGGCCAGGAGGTCTTCGACCGGGTCGATCTCGCGGGTCTCCACGACCAGGTGGGTGGTGTGCACGTCTCCAGCCTATGCCGCTCAGGGCGCGTGGATCCGCGTGGTCGTAGGGTGAGCGGATGAGCGACGCACGTCCTGCACCCGGCACCGAGATGGTCTTCCAATGGCGCAAATGGGATGGCTCGCCGCACTGGCGGCACGAGTGCGTCTATCTCGGCGCCGACGAGTGGGGTGACTGGATCGGGCAGCCCGTCGGTTGGCACAGTGTGCGCCCCGGCGCCGAGTTCCACGCGGGCGGTCCGAACGTCACCCTGGTCCCGTCGAGCGGTGACCATGCGCTCACCGTCAATCGCCGTCACCGCAAGGGCATGCGCATCTACATCGATCTGGGGTGGGACATCCGCTGGTCCGATGATCCGCTGCTGGCGACCGGGATCGACATGGACCTCGACGTGGTGCGCGTGGAAGGGGAACGGGGAACGTGGGTCGACGACCGCGACGAATGGGCCGACCACAGTGCCCGTTACGGCTACCCGACCGATGTCATGGCGCATCTGGAAGCCCTCGCGCTCGACCTCGAGGAGCGGGTGCGGGCCCGGGTCGCGCCGTTCGACGATGCGACCGCCGATCCCTGGCTCGACCGCCTCGAAGCGCTGGGCCTCGCGCCTAGACTGAACTCGTGACCTCGAACGAGAAGAACCGCGCCGATCTCGGCAAGGACCCCGCCCGCGTCAGCGGCATGTTCGACCAGGTCGCCGCAGGGTACGACCGGACGAACACCGCGATGACCTTCGGCAACGACGTGCTGTGGCGTGCGGCGACCACCCGAGCGGTCGCTCCGAAGCCGGGGGAGCGGATCCTCGACCTGGGGGCGGGCACGGCCTCGTCATCGGCGTCCCTTGCGCGGAGCGGTGCCGAGGTGGTCGCGGCCGATTTCTCTCCCGGCATGCTCGCCGAGGGCGAGCGCCGGCACGGCGCCATGCGCAACCTGTCGTTCGTGCAGGCCGATGCCACGGATCTTCCGTTCCCGGATGCGACGTTCGACGCGGTCACGATGTCGTACGCGCTGCGCAACGTGAACGATCCGAAGAAGGCGCTGAGCGAGCTCTACCGCGTGACCAAGCCCGGAGGGCGACTCGTGATCAACGAGTTCTCGACCCCGCCGGGAAAGCTCTTCCGCAGTGCCTACCGCTTCTACAACGCCCAGGTGCTCCCGCGGGTGGCCCGCGTCGCCGGTACGAACGGCGACGCCTACGACTATCTGAACGAGTCGATCCGCGAGTGGCCGGACCAGAAGCGGCTCTCCGCCTGGATCCGCGAGGCGGGCTGGAGCGACGTCGCCTACCGCAATCTCTCGTTCGGCATCGTGGCCCTGCACAGAGCGCGCAAGCCGGAGTGAGTCTCTCGGGCGAAACCTCGACATCCGACGAAGGTAGGCTGAGAACGTGACTTCGAGCCCCATCGCCCCGGGTTCGCGACTGGCGAGCCGTCTCGGCTTCAGCGATCGCGTCTTCATCGGCCCTGCCGCCCGACGTGTCGCGCGCGCCATCGAAGACGGGCTGGAGCTCGTCGAGACCGGCCTGGCCGACGACGTCCGCGTCGCCGACCCGCTGGCCGACGCCGCCAGCCGTTACCTGTACGAGGCGGGCGGCAAGCGCATCCGTCCCGTGCTCACGCTCCTCGCCGCGCAGCTCGGCGACGGCAACACCACCGAGGTCATCGACGTCGCGAAGGCCCTCGAGATCACGCATCTCGGCTCGCTGTACCACGACGACGTGATGGACGGTGCCGACCGCCGCCGAGGGGTTCCCGCCGCGCATGCCGTGTGGGGCAACAACATCGCGATCCTCACGGGCGACATCCTGTTCTCCCGCGCCAGCCAGCTGATGTCGCGGCTGGGGGAGCGTGCCATCCGTCTCCAGGCCGACACGTTCGAGCGTCTGGTGCTCGGGCAGATGCACGAGACCCTGGGACCGCAGGACGGCGACGACCCGATCGAGTTCTACATCCAGGTGCTCGCCGACAAGACGGGCTCCCTGATCGCCGCGGCCACGCAGGGCGGGGTGATCTTCTCCAACGCTCCCTCGGAGTACGAGGAGCCCCTGCGCGTGTACGGCGAGAAGATCGGAGTCGCGTTCCAGTTGCTCGACGACGTGATCGACCTCTCCGCGAAGCCCGAGGAGACCGGCAAGGTGCCGGGCACCGACCTGCGCGCCGGCGTTCCGACGATGCCGTATCTGCTGCTCAAGGCGGAGGGGGACGAGGCGTCGATCGACCTCGCGGCGCGCATCGATGACGGCGTCGCCCTCATCGCCGACGGCGCGGACCCGGCCATCCTCGACGGCCCGTTGGACGAGTTGCGCGACCACGTCGTGACGCAGAAGACCCTCGAGCTCGCCCACGCGTGGACGCGCGACGCCGTCGACGCTCTCCGACCTCTCCCGCGCGGAACCGTGCGCGAGGCGCTGACCCGATTCGCTGAGACCCTCGCCGAACGCTCCAGCTGACTCCGCGCGGCGGCCCTTCGGGCCGCGGGCACCGGCTGCGACGGCATACGAAAGGACCTCCCATGACCAAGCTCAGACTGGCCATCGTCGGTGCGGGCCCCGCCGGCATCTACGCGGCGGACATCCTGCTGAAGGCGGAGCGCAAGTTCGACGTCTCGATCGACCTGTTCGAACAACTCCCCGCGCCGTACGGACTGGTGCGCTACGGCGTCGCCCCTGACCACCCCCGCATCAAGGGCATCATCACCGCCCTTCGCGACGTGCTGGACCGCGGTGACATCCGCCTGTTCGGCAACGTCCGCTTCGGCGAGGACATCACCCTCGAAGACCTCAAGAAGCACTACAACGCGGTGATCTTCGCGACCGGTGCGATCCGCGACACCTCGCTCGACATCCCCGGCATCGATGCCGTCGCCTCGTACGGGGCGGCGGACTACGTCAGCTGGTTCGACGGCCACCCCGACGTGCCGCGTGAATGGCCGCTCGACGCCGCTTCCGTCGGCGTGCTCGGCAACGGCAACGTCGCGCTCGACGTGGCCCGCATGCTGGCCAAGCACGCGGAGGACCTGCTCGTCACCGAGGTGCCGGCCAACGTCTACGAGGGCCTCAAGGCCAGCGAGATCACGGATGTGCACGTGTTCGGGCGGCGGGGGCCGGCGCAGGTCAAGTTCACCCCGCTCGAACTGCGCGAGCTCGGCGAGCTGCGCGACGTCGACATGGTCGTCTACGACGAGGACTTCGACTACGACGATGCCGCCAAAGACGCCGTCGCCAGCAACAAGCAGGTCATGGTCATCGATCGCATCCTGCAGTCGTGGCGCAAACGGGATTCGGTCAACAACGCCGGAGGCACGGCATCGCGCCGTCTGCATCTGCACTTCTGGGCGAAGCCGGTCGAGGTCCGCAAGGACGAGAACGGTCGCGTCGCGGCTCTCGTGTACGAGCGCACCCGGCCCGACGGCCAGGGTGGCGCGGTCGGCACCGGCGAGTTGCGCGAGGTGCCCCTGCAGGCTCTCTACCGTGCCATCGGCTACTTCGGATCCCCGCTTCCCGGCGTTCCGTTCGACAAGAAGCACGGGGTGATCCCGAACCGCGAGGGCCAGGTCCTCGCGAAGGACTCGAACGACCGCGTGCCCGGCATCTACGCGACCGGATGGATCAAGCGCGGCCCGGTCGGGCTGATCGGGCACACGAAGTCCGATGCGATGGAGACCGTGCGCCACATCATCAACGATCAGGGTTCCTGGTGGCACCCGGAGGACCCCTCGGAGGAGGCGATCGTCGAACTCCTGCAGGAGCGCGGTGTGCGCTGGACCGACCTCGATGGCTGGCACCGCCTCGACGAGCACGAGATCGCTCTCGGCGCCCCGGAGGAGCGCGCCCGCGTGAAGGTGGTCCCGCGCGACGAGATGGTCCGCGTCTCGCGCGGCGAATAGCGCGGTCGCGGTCGGCCTTCCCCCGACCGGTCGCGCTCTCGGCTAGCCTGGCGACGACGGGGGAGGAACGCATGGCCGAGTGGATCCCTGATGTCCTGGGCGACGAGTTCGAGCAGCTGACGCTGGATCTCGGCACGGACGATCAGGGCCCCGTGGTGGCGACTCTGGTGCGTGCGCTGCCGAAGAGGCCCGGTCTGTGGGCGCGGGCGAGCGGCAATCGTCCGCCTCTCGACGGAGTCGATGTGCTGTACGTGCACGGTTGGTCCGACTACTTCTTCCAGAAGCGGCTCGCTCGATTCTGGACGTCTCGGGGGGCCCGCTTCTTCGCCCTCGACCTGCGGAAGTACGGTCGCAGCCTCCGCGACGGGCAGACCCCGGGCTACATCGCCGACCTCGCCATCTACGACGAGGACATCGGGGCAGCGCTGGATGCGATGGGTCGAGGTGAGGGCGGCCTCGAATCCGATCGACGACTCGTTCTTCTCGGGCATTCCACGGGCGGCCTGACGTTGAGCCTGTGGGCTTCCCGGCACCCGGGCGCGGCCGACGCGGTGATCCTCAACAGCCCCTGGCTGGAATTCCAGTTCGCGCCGGCGAGGGCCGCGATCGCGCCGATGGTCGAGCTGCAGGCGCGTATCCGGCCGATGGAGGCCGCACCGCAGATCGACCTCGGCTTCTACACCCGCGCGCAGCAGGAGGTCGCCGATCCGGACGACCCGATGGAGGTCAACCCGGTGTGGCGTCCCGCGCAGACCATGGCGGTGTACGCGGGGTGGCTGCACGCCGTGCTCTCCGGGCACAAGACGGTGGCCGCGGGGCTGTCGATCACCGCACCGGTATGTGTATTGCTCTCGGCACGATTCGTGCCGCCGACGCGCTGGTCGAACGATCTCACCTCCGCCGACTCGGTGCTGGTGGTCGACGACATCGCGCGTGCGGCACTCCGCCTCGGTCCCAGTGTGACCGTCGAGCGCATCGACGGCGCGCTCCACGACGTCTTCCTCTCCCGACACGACGCGCGGGAGGACGCCTACCGGCGCTTGGACAGATGGGTCACGGGTTGGCGCGCGGCGCTGTGACGGGGCTCACAGGTAGTACATCGCCCTGACCAGGCGTTCGGCTCCATCGCCGTCGGCATCGCGCACGGCGTCGCGGAAATCGTCGTAGACCTGCCCCATCCGCGCCCGATCGGACGCGGGAACCACCCAGTCCCGAAGGTTGCGGAAAAGCACCATGCTCGCATCGTCGATCAGTGTGCGATGCTGCTCGTTGCCGCTGTGCGAGCCCAGGTACGAGAACACGGCCCAACGGGCGCCGGAGGTCGTCGCCAGGTCGTCCAATGACGCATTCATCGCGGCGACGAGCGTGATGACATGCTCGCGCTGAGCCGCCGTGAGCCTCGGCACCGCCAGTCGCGCCGCGATTCCGGCCTGATACCCCGCGAACTCGAGCGACTGCGCCATCGTCTCGGGCGTCACCGCCGTGACCTCGGTGTACCGGCTCGGGTACATCGTGACCATTCCCAGTCGCTCCAGGCGCTGAAGCGCCTCTCGAACAGGTGTGCGCGACACATGCAGCTCTTCGGCGACGTCGACATCGCGGATGCGCTCACCCTCTGCCAACGTGCCGTCGATGATCTGCCTTCCGATGTGGTGGAAGACCTCCTCGGCCAAGAGCTGCTTGCTCTCTCCGATGTTCGTCGATCCGATACTCGCCATGGACCTGCCCCCAGTTGTCCTTCTGATCCCGAGCGCCCCATGATTCGCCCGGGAGGGCAACTACATCATGAAGTCGCATCGGATGCCAACAGCCCCACCCGAGTCCGCGAACCGCGTGGGGGCGCGCAGCGTGACTCAGGTGGGCTCTTCTTACTCGCGGTCTTCTTGCTCGCGGTTCCGTGGCCGGCGGATGCAGGGCATCCGCCGGCCACCGAAGACGCGAGCGCATGGAACTGCCGCGGCCTCGTCCCCACGAGGGCAAGCTCGCAATCCCGAGATCGCGTAGCCCTACGACGGCAGTGCGTCATGCGGCGTTCGCGTCATCGGTCGCATTGAGTCGACCACTCCCAGTCTTGGGCACCGCAACCCATATATCGGTATGCAATCCAACAATGACGAGAGAGGGGGCCGAGTGCGCTGCACCCGACCCCCTCCCCGCGACGTGTCGCGGCGGCTTACCGGTAGTTGATGAACTGCAAGTCGAGATCGAGGTCGGCACCCTTGAGCAGTGCGATGACCGACTGCAGGTCGTCCCGGCTCTTGGATTGCACGCGCAGCTCGTCGCCCTGGATCTGGCTCTTGACTCCCTTGGGGCCTTCGTCGCGGATGATCTTGTTGATCTTCTTCGCGTTCTCCGAGGAGATGCCGTCCTTGAGTGTCGAGACGATGCGGAACTCCTTGCCGCTGGCGAACGGGTCGCCCGACTCGAGGCTCTTCAGGGAGATGCCCCGCTTGATGAGCTTGGACTGGAACACGTCGAGCACGGCCTTGGCCCGCTCCTCGGTGTTCGCGATGATGAGGATGCTCTCGCCGCTCCAGGCGATCGACGCACCGGTGCCCTTGAAGTCGTAGCGCTGCTCGATCTCCTTGCGGGCCTGGTTCAGGGCGTTCTCCGCCTCCTGGTGGTCGACCTTCGAGACGATGTCAAATGAACTGTCAGCCATGGTTTCATCCTACTCAGGGGCTCAGCGCGTACACATTGTCGGAGATCCGGGTGGCTCCGTCCGGGGCGGGGTAGTCGTCCGGAACGGTCACGAAATGGCCGGCGGGGCCGCTCATCTCGACGGGGCCGCCTTCGCTGCCGCACCCCATGATCCCTGCGGTCTCGTCCCGATAGGCGAGTATGCAGACAGAGCCCTGATCCACCCCGCGCAACAGCCAGAGCGAGCTGCCGGAATGCTCGCCGACGTACCGCGCCGACGAAAGGTCGGCGATGTCTGCGGGGTCCTGCTCGATGAACGCGTCCGGAAGGGCGTCTGCGCCTTCGGCTTCACGGTCCAGAACGGCGTAGCCGGTGGCGAACGCGGTGCACCCGCTGAGGACAGCAGCGGAGAACGCCAGGACGATCCCTGCCGTCATCCGCGCGATGCGAAGCGAACCATCAGCCATGTCGGCAGTCTACGGGGCGACCTCTTCTCTGCAGGTGGAAGCGTTTTCACACCTGACGGGCACCCTTCTCTCGGTCACGGGTTGATATCGACGCCCACTCTCATTGCAAACAGCGTCGATTTCGATGCATACTGTAAGCGCTTGCAGTCCTTGCAGGTGATCAGCACTGAGAGAGGCACACACCAATGAAGGTGAACAAGAGGGGCATCGTCGCCGCGGGCGCGATCGCCATCGTTTCGACTCTGACGCTTGCCGGCTGCTCCACGGGGACCAGCAGCGACGACACCTCGGGCTCCGACGACAGCGGGAAGCTGGTCGTCTGGGTCGATGCCGAGCGCGTCGATGCACTGCAGGGCGCGGCAGACGCCTACCAGGAGAAGACCGGCGTCAAGGTCGAGCTCACGGGCAAGTCGGTCGACGACATGAAGGACGACTTCATCCAGCAGGTCCCGACCGGCAAGGGCCCCGACATCGTCATGGGCGCGCACGACTGGCTGGGCGAGCTCTCCACGAACGGAGTGGTCGCGCCGATCGAGCTGGGTGACAGCTCCGAGGACTACCTCCCCGTCGCCCTGCAGGCCGCCACCTACGATGGCACCGTCTACATGCTTCCGTACGCCGTCGAGAACATCGCGGTGCTCCGCAACGCCGATCTCGTCCCCGCCGCGGCGACCAGCTTCGACGACATGGTCTCGAAGGGCACGTTCGTCGTGGAGCAGGGGACCGAGGGCAACCCGTACCACCTGTATCCGTTCCAGACCGCTTTCGGGGCCCCGGTGTTCGGCACCGATGACACCGGCAGCTACGACTCCACCGACCTCCAGCTGGGCAGTGCGGGCGGCTTCGCCTTCGCCGACTGGCTGGGCGCACAGGGCGCAGCGGGCGTGCTGAACACCGACGTCGACGGCGAGATCGCCAAGCAGCAGTTCCTCGACGGCACCGCGGCCTTCTGGCTGACCGGTCCGTGGAACGTGGGCGCGGCCACCGACGCGGGCATCAACGTCGCGATCGACCCGATCCCGAGCCCGACCGGTGAGACCGCCTCGCCGTTCGCCGGCGTCAAGGGCTTCTTCGTGAGCTCCGAGTCGAAGAACAAGGTCGCGGCCAACGACTTCCTCGTCAACTACATCGGCACCGAAGACGTGCAGCTCGAGCTGTTCAAGGCCGGCAACATCCTGCCCGCCCTGACCGCTGCCGCCGACACCGCGGCTGCCGATCCGATCATCGCCGGCTTCCAGGCCGTCGGCGCCGACGCCGTCCCGATGCCCGCCATCCCGGCCATGGGTGCGGTCTGGCAGTACTGGGGCGTGGCCGAGGCCGCGATCATCAACGGCGAGGACCCGACGACGACGTGGCAGAAGCTCGTCGACGACGTGACCGCCGCGATCAAGTAACAGCCAGAACACTGACTCTGCCGGGGTGGGCGTCTTCGTCCGCCCCGGCAGGATCATGACGAGGACGACATGACAGACACCGACGAGCGCACAGCTCCTCCGACCAGACGCCAGCGCCAGGCCGCGAAGATCGCGGAGGCCGCATCCGGACCCATCGGCTGGATGCTGCTGAAGATCCTCCTGCTGGCGGTGGTCGACGCGATCGCGCTGTATGCGGCCTTCGTGCTCTTCGCCCACCAGGAGTGGTTGATCCTCGGCATTGTCGTCGTGGTCGCCGTCCTCGTCAACTACATCTACTTCTCCCGCAAGCGCATCGCGGCGAAGTACCTCACGCCGGGCATCATCTTCCTGGTCGTGTTCCAGGTCTTCACCCTGCTCTACACCGGTTACATCGGGTTCACGAACTACGGCACGGGTCACAACGGGACCAAGGACCAGGCGATCTCCTCGCTCCTCGCATCGGCCCAGGAGCGGGTCGAGGATTCGCCGACCTACCCCGTCACGGTGGTCGAGCAGTTCGGCACCTACGGGCTGCTCGCGACCGATCCGGAGTCCGGCGACGCGCTGCTCGGCACCGCGGAGCAGCCCCTGGAAGAGGTCGACGCCCGGTTCGAGGGCGGGAAGGCCGTCGCGGTCGACGGCTGGACCACGCT
This sequence comes from Microbacterium sp. K27, assembly GCF_004794435.1. Classification (NCBI taxonomy): domain Bacteria; kingdom Bacillati; phylum Actinomycetota; class Actinomycetes; order Micrococcales; family Microbacteriaceae; genus Microbacterium; species Microbacterium sp. K27. Next base: position 51,913 of record NZ_SSDK01000036.1, on the reverse strand, counting down.
CCCGCTCGCGACCGTCTTCACCCTCTCCGAAGAGCTGGAGAAGCTCTCGGTCCCCTTCAGTGATGATCCGAACGACGGCAGCCTGCGGGCTCCCGACGGGCAGAAGGGCTATCTGTACGTCTCGACGCTCGAATACGACGAGGCCGCGGACACCATCACCGACACCACCACCGGCACCGTGTACGCGGACACCGGTGACGGAGCCTTCACGGCCGAAGGCGGAGAGCAGCTCCTCCCCGGATGGCAGACGACGGTCGGGTTCGACAACTTCGTTCGCGCGGTGACCGACTCGTCGATCCGCGGCCCGCTCATCTCGGTCACGCTGTGGACCTTCGCGTTCGCGCTGATCTCTGTCGCGACGACGTTCTTCCTCGGACTCCTGCTCGCGCTCGTCTTCAACAACACCCGCATGCGATTCCGCAACGGATACCGGATCATCCTCATCCTCCCGTACGCGTTCCCCGCGTTCCTCTCCGCGCTGGTCTGGGCCGGGATGATGAACGAGAGCTTCGGCTTCATCAACCAGGTGATCTTCGGCGGGGCCGCGATCCCGTGGCTCACCGACCCGGTGCTCGCGAAGGTGTCTGTGCTGCTGGTGAACCTGTGGCTCGGCTTCCCGTACATGTTCCTCGTCTGCATGGGCGCCCTGCAGGGCATCCCCGAGGATGTGAACGAAGCCGCGGTGATGGACGGCGCGAACCCGTGGCAGGTCTTCCGGCGGATCAAGCTGCCGCTGCTGCTGGTCACCGTCGCGCCGCTGCTGATCTCGTCGTTCGCGTTCAACTTCAACAACTTCAACCTGATCTACATGCTCACCAATGGCGGTCCGCGCTTCAGCGACGTGTCGATCCCCGTCGGGCACACCGACATCCTGATCTCGATGGTCTACAAGGTCGCCTTCACGGGGCAGACGCGCGACTACGGTCTGGCGTCGGCCTTCACGATCCTGATCTTCATCGTGGTGGCCACGATCTCGATCATCAGCTTCCGCAAGACCAAGGCCCTCGAGGAGCTGAACTGACATGAGCACCCACAGCCCCACCGCCGGGCGGTCCGCCGCCACTCGCTCCACCGACGACCTGCAGAGCCTCGCTCCGCGGCGCCGCAGCTTCGGCGCGTGGTTCGCCGACACCGGATGGCGACACCTCGTCGCGATCGTCGTGAGCGCCTTCGCGCTGTTCCCGCTGCTCTACGTCGTCTCCGCTTCGCTGAACCCGAAGGGGACGCTGACGGGCTCGAACCAGCTCTTCTCCGCGATCGGTATCGACAGCTACGTGCGCATCCTGAGCGACCCGCAGAACCCGTACGGCACCTGGTTCCTCAACACGCTGCTGATCGCCGTCGTCACCGGCGCGGTCACCGTCTTCATCGGCGCCTGCGCCGCATATGCCTTCTCGCGCATGCGGTTCGCCGGGCGACGGGTCGGTCTCGTCACGATCGTCGTCGTGCAGATGTTCCCGCAGCTGCTCGCCGTGGTCGCGATCTTCCTGCTCATGTCGACGCTGGGGGACTGGTTCCCCGCCATCGGACTCAACACGCACACCGGGCTGATCCTGGTGTACCTCGGTGGAGCGCTCGGCGTGAACACCTACCTGATGTACGGCTTCTTCAACACCATTCCGAAGGAGATCGACGAGGCGGCCCGGATCGACGGCGCCGGTCATGCGCGCATCTTCTTCACGATCATCCTGCGTCTGGTCGCCCCCATCCTCGCAGTGGTCGGCCTGCTGTCGTTCATCGGCACCGTGAACGAGTACGTGATCGCGAGTGTCATGCTCGTCGACGTGGATCAGCAGACGCTGGTCGTCGGACTCACCAAGCTCGTCGCCAACCCGCGGTATGCAGACTGGTCCGCGTTCTCGGCCGGCGCCGTGATGGCCGCGATCCCGGTGATGATCCTGTTCCTCTTCCTGCAGAAGTACATCGTGGGCGGGCTGACGGCAGGCGCGACGAAGGGCTGACGGCACGGGCGGTCGTCCCTTCGGTGGCGACCGCCGTCCCTCCCCGGGTCCTCCTCTCCCCGGCGCTTCCCGCTCACTTGTCTCGCATGCTACCTTGTCATGCATGACAGCGGACGTCGGCGCCCAGATGCGCAAGGGCGTGGTCGAGTACTGCGTGCTCGGTCTGCTCGCGCGTGAGCCGATGTACGGCTGGCAGCTGGCCGACGCACTCACCGGCGCGGGATTGATCGCCAGTATCGGGACGCTGTACCCGCTGCTCGGGCGGCTGAAGGACAACGGCTGGGTCACCACCTTCGACCAGCCCTCCGGCAGTGGTCCGGTGCGCAAGTACTACCAGCTCACCGCCAGCGGGACCGATCAGCTCGAGCGGTTCCGTGCGCAGTGGACACCATTCGCCCGTGTCGTCACGGGCATCGTCGGAGAGGGACGACCATGACAGAGCTCACCGCAGACGACCTCCGTGCGGATTACCTCGCGCGGCTCGACGAGGCCATGCGCAACCTGCCGCACGGTGTCGCGAGCGACATCCGTGCCGGCATCCTCGAAGAGCTGCAGGGACTCGACGCCGAAGCGACGGCGGCGCGCATCGCGCATCTCGGCGATCCGGTCGTGATCGCGGATGAAGCCCAGGCGGAGGTGCCCTCGGCGACGATCGTCGGTGCTCCCACGATCGCCGCAGCGCCCACACCCCGTCCGCCCGCGACATCGACGAGAGGGTTCGCGATCGCTGCGGCGCTCACGTTGAGCTTCGGAGGGATCGTGGTGCCCGTGGTCGGCTGGTTCGTCGGCGCCGCGCTCGTGAGCGCGAGTGCACTCTGGAGGGCCTGGGAGAAGGCGATCGCTATCGTCGTGCCGTTCGTCGTCACCGGCATCTCGTTCCTCACGGTCTCGACGCTGACGGCCCTCGCCTCGTCGGAGACGGGAAGCAGCTCTTCGGGGACCGGGACGCCCCCGGAGGTTCCCGCCGTCAACCCCCTCGTCCCCGGCGTGGGGGAGTGGCACGTCCTCATCCTCCTCGGGTTCCTCCTCGTCCCCCTCTCGGGGCTGTGGCTGCTGTGGCGACTTCGCGGGCGCACCGCAGGATGACAGACGCTGCCGTTGCCGGATATCGGCGTTGCTCCGCAGCCCGTCGGGGCTTCGGCCGTAGCGTGGAGCCATGGCACGGGTGGGGGGACGCAACCTCGGGATGAGCTGGTTCGCCGGGATCGTGTGCGTCGGCATCATCGGGGCTCTCGTGTGGCTGTCCCTGCCGATGGTCCCCGTGCTCGCGCAGTTCGCGGGCGATGCGCTGCGCAGCGCGCTCCCCTGAACCCGCGTCGCGACGACCGGTCCTCGCGGATGACGACGCGTCTCCGCGTATGACGACACGTCGGCACGCCTCCGCAAGCGGTCGTTCGCGCGGAGGTACCCTCGCAGTGCACGTATCCGATGAGAGGCGCACCCCATGAGTGACCCCAACGTTCCCCAGCCCGAGAAGCCGGCTGACGTTGACGACGTCGTCGGCAGTGCGAACGAAGGCCTGGACGCCGCTGCGGCTGCGGGTGCTGACGTTCCCGGCAACAACGACGGCGTGAACGACGGCATCGATCAGAAGCCCGTCGCAACCTCGGTCGACCCCGACCTCGCCGCTTTCGAAGAGGCCGAGCGTGATCACCCCGGTACGTTCGCCTCTCCGCCGCCGGCCGTGACGCCTGCTCCGGTCGCTCCGTCGCGCGACTACGCCGACGAGGTCAGGGCTCAGGCTGACGCCGAGACCACCTCGTTCTACCCCGAGCCCGTCGTGGGCGAGCCCGTCCCGTTCGGCCACGAGCAGTCGGGGATGGCCGGTGCGGCGTACGCCCAGTACGGCGATGAGGTCGAGACGCGCGTCGTCCCGTCGGAGCCGCTCGTCGCCGCTGCCGCCGCACAGCCGCAGCCCATCTTCGTCCAGGCGCCCGAACCGCCCCGTGACCGCGGCAACCGCGGCACCGCGGGAGCCATCGGACTCCTGGCCACACTCGTCTTCGCGGTGCTCTACCTGGGGGCTGCGCTCGGACTCGGTGCCATCGCCGGAGATGTGACCGGCGAGAACATCGGCCAGACCGCGATCGCACCCCTGATGACATGGGGGTTCTGGACGCCCGTCGTCGTGTTCTTCCTCGGATTCTGGCTGCTGGGTGCGGTCATCAACCGTGGACGCTGGGGCCTCTGGGTCGTCTTCGGCCTCATCGTCGGCGTCATCGCGTATGGGGGCCACATCCTCGGGCAGCTCTTCGAAGCTCCGTTCTGGAAGCTCAGCGCCAGCCAGGGACTCGACCTCGTCGGGGAGCAGATGCTCGCCCCGCTCGCGATCGCGGCCTTCGTGTTCGCCCGCGAGCTGACCATCTGGTTCGGTGCCTGGGTCGCCCGAAGCGGTGCTCGCAAGACCGAGCTGAATGCCGAGGCGCAGCGCGAGTACGAGCGCACGCTCGAGGCCGGCCCGACGCTGTCGAGGTAATCACGAACTCCACCACGCCGAACCCCCGGGGACCCGAGTCCGCGGGGGTTTCGGCCATCCTGGCGGTGGTGCTCGCCACCATCAGCTTCTTCGCGCTCGCGGTGTTCGGGCTCGGCGCCGTGAGCATCGCCACCGACACGGACATCATCGCGGTCCCCGATCTCGGCCAGACCCCTGGCGTGGTCGGCATGATCGCGGCTGTCGTCTCGTTCGCGCTCATGCTGTGGTCCACTCTGCGTCGACCGCATCCGTCGTATGTCGCCACGATCGCGATCGCGCTGGTCGCCGGCCTCGTCCATCTGATCGCGGTATGGGTCGCCGTCCTCGTCGGCGCCGGGAGCATCGTGCTCGCGACAGCGGTCGCCGGCGGTCTCGTGCGAGGCGGCGCGAGCGCCGTCCTCGTGCTGGCGGGCCTGATCGCCGGATGGGGTGGGATCGCGCTGCGTCGCACGCGCGCCGAGCATCCGCGTTGGCCGTGGGAGCGCGACGAAGAGGAATGACGTCCGAGCGATCCTCCCTCCGCGCCCCGCCGGGACCGGGAAATCGCGACGGTGACGGGCGACGCGCCGTACTCTGGTGGGGTGGAGCGCTCGTTGGAGACGCAGGTGGACCAGGCCGTGGAGGCATGGTTGCGCTGGGTGCCGCGCTGGGAGCCGGCAACCCATCGTGGTCGCGTCGCGCCATGCCGCCGGTGCCTCGGATCGCCGATCCTCTCCGCAGCCGGTATCGGTGCCAACGTGCCGCACGGCGTGCAGCACGGCCTCTCGACGCGTATCAAGACCATCGTCGATCACGCTGTCGCGGAGTACACGGCGCGGAATCTGCCGATGCTGCAGCGCGAGCTGGATCAGCAGGCCGCGCGGAACCGCGCCCGCAGCTACCGCCCGGCCGAGGACCTCGATCCCGAGTTCGACGGGCTGCCCCTCGATCCGGATCCGGTGCCCGGAGCACCGTTCCTGTTCACGATCGCGGGGCTCGCAGACGAATCCGCCGCCGCGCTGCCCGCACTGCCCCCGCTCACGGAGGAGGCGAAGATCGCCCTCCGCCAGGAGGTCGCCCTCGCCGACGAGTACGCCAACATGGTCGGCCGCGAGATCTGCGGGATCCTGTTGCGTCATCGCATACACATCCAGGCCGCGATCTCTCAGCACGTCGAACCGCAGATCGAGGCACTGCTGGCTGAGCTGACCGAATCGCTGGACTCGCCGTTCGATCCCGATCTGCCCTGATCCTGCACTCGGGCCGCGCGGCCGGAGTTGCGCTCATTTGACCGCTACGTTACGCGGCATTACACTTGATCAGGTGTGTGCACGCCTCCGCGTGTGCGCTGGGCGCCGGCACCATGCCGGTCCGCCCCCACGGCATACCCATCACACCAAAAGCTCGTCGGTTCCGGCGTGCCGGTGGGTCATGATGTGAAACCCATCACGCTGTCACCGTGCAGCACTATGAGGAGAGAACGTGCCAACCATTCAGCAGTTGGTTCGCAAGGGTCGCTCGCCCAAGGTCACCAAGACCAAGGCGCCGGCGCTCAAGTCGAACCCGCAGCAGGCCGGGGTCTGCACCCGCGTCTACACCACCACCCCGAAGAAGCCGAACTCGGCGATGCGCAAGGTCGCTCGTGTGAAGCTCCGCAACGGCACCGAGGTCACCGCGTACATCCCCGGTGAGGGTCACAACCTGCAGGAGCACTCGCTCGTGCTCGTGCGTGGCGGTCGTGTCAAGGACCTCCCCGGTGTGCGTTACAAGATCGTCCGTGGCGCCCTGGACACCCAGGCAGTCAAGAACCGTAAGCAGGCTCGTTCCCGCTACGGCGCGAAGAAGGGTTGAGTTAGATGCCTCGTAAGGGACCCGCCCCGAAGCGCCCCGTCGTCAACGACCCGGTATACGGCGCACCCATCGTCACCTCGCTGGTGAACAAGATCCTCGTCGACGGCAAGAAGTCGCTGGCCGAGTCGATCGTCTACGGCGCCCTCCGCGGCGTCGAGGCGAAGAACGGTCAGGACGCCGTCGCCACGCTGAAGAAGGCGCTCGACAACGTGCGCCCGACCCTCGAGGTCCGCAGCCGCCGCGTCGGTGGCTCGACCTACCAGGTGCCGGTCGAGGTCAAGCCTCACCGCGCCAACACGCTCGCTCTGCGCTGGCTCGTGAGCTACGCGAAGGGCCGTCGTGAGAAGACGATGACCGAGCGTCTGCAGAACGAGATCCTCGACGCATCCAACGGCCTGGGTGCCGCGGTCAAGCGCCGCGAGGACACGCACAAGATGGCCGAGTCGAACCGCGCGTTCGCTCACTACCGCTGGTAAACAGCTTCGCCCGCCCCTCGGCCACTCGCCGCGGGGCGGGCACCCCCTCTTCGCAGTACGACTGCTCGAAAAGATAAGGACACTCCTGTGGCACAAGACGTGCTCACGGACCTGAGCAAGGTCCGCAACATCGGCATCATGGCGCACATCGATGCCGGCAAGACCACGACGACCGAGCGCATCCTGTTCTACACGGGCGTCAACCACAAGCTCGGTGAGACGCACGATGGCGCTTCGACCACCGACTGGATGGAGCAGGAGAAGGAGCGCGGCATCACGATCACGTCTGCCGCCGTGACCTGCTACTGGAACAAGAACCAGATCAACATCATCGACACCCCCGGCCACGTGGACTTCACGGTCGAGGTGGAGCGCTCGCTCCGCGTGCTCGACGGTGCGGTCGCCGTGTTCGACGGCAAGGAGGGCGTCGAGCCCCAGTCCGAGACCGTCTGGCGTCAGGCCGACAAGTACAACGTCCCGCGCATCTGCTTCGTCAACAAGATGGACAAGCTCGGCGCCGACTTCTACTTCACTGTCGACACCATCATCAACCGCCTCGGTGCCAAGCCGCTCGTGATCCAGCTGCCCATCGGCGCGGAGAGCGACTTCATCGGCGTCGTCGACCTGATCGAGATGCGTGCACTGGTCTGGGCCGGAGACGCCAAGGGTGATGTCACCATGGGCGCCTCCTACGAGATCCAGGAGATCCCGGAGGACCTCAAGGAGAAGGCAGCGGAGTACCGCCAGCAGCTCCTCGAGACCGTCGCCGAGACCGACGACGCGCTGCTCGAGAAGTTCTTCGGTGGCGAGGAGCTCACGGTCGCCGAGATCAAGGGCGCGATCCGCAAGCTGACCGTCGCCAGCGAGATCTACCCGGTGCTCTGCGGTTCCGCGTTCAAGAACCGTGGCGTCCAGCCGATGCTCGATGCGGTCGTCGACTACCTCCCGAACCCGCTCGACGTGGGCTCGATCGAGGCGCACGACCCGAAGGACTACGACACGATCATCGAGCGTCACCCCGACGCCAATGACCCGTTCGCCGCCCTCGCGTTCAAGGTCGCCGTGCACCCGTTCTTCGGTCGCCTCACCTACGTGCGCGTCTACTCGGGTCACCTGGACTCCGGTTCTGCGGTCGTCAACTCGACCAAGAACAAGAAGGAGCGCATCGGGAAGATCTTCCAGATGCACGCCAACAAGGAGATCCCGGTTCCCTCGGTCACCGCCGGAAACATCTACGCGGTCATCGGCCTCAAGGACACCACCACGGGTGACACCCTCACCGACCCGACGGCTCCGGTCGTCCTCGAGTCGATGACGTTCCCCGAGCCCGTCATCGAGGTCGCGATCGAGCCGAAGACCAAGGCCGACCAGGAGAAGCTGGGTGTCGCCATCCAGAAGCTCGCTGAAGAGGACCCGACCTTCCGCACCGAGCTCAACCCCGAGACCGGTCAGACGACCATCAAGGGCATGGGCGAGCTGCACCTCGACATCCTCGTGGACCGCATGAAGCGCGAGTTCAACGTCGAGGCCAACGTCGGCAAGCCGCAGGTGGCGTACCGCGAGACGATCCGCAAGACCGTCGAGAAGCACGACTACACGCACAAGAAGCAGACCGGTGGTTCTGGACAGTTCGCAAAGATCCAGTTCACCATCGAGCCGCTCGACCTCGACTCCGAGAAGACCTACGAGTTCGTGAACGCCGTCACCGGTGGTCGCATCCCTCGTGAGTACATCGGCTCGATCGACGCCGGTTTCCAGGACGCGATGAACGTCGGCGTGCTCGCGGGCTACCCGATGGTCGGCGTCAAGGCGACCATCGTCGATGGTGCAGCGCACGACGTCGACTCTTCGGAGATGGCGTTCAAGATCGCGGGCTCCATGGGCTTCAAGGAGGCCGCTCGTCGTGCCAACCCCGTGCTGCTCGAGCCGCTGATGGCCGTCGAGGTCCGTACTCCCGAGGAGTACATGGGCGACGTCATCGGCGACCTGAACTCGCGTCGTGGCCAGATCCAGTCGATGGAAGACGCCGCAGGCGTCAAGGTCGTCCGCGCTCAGGTCCCGCTGTCCGAGATGTTCGGCTACATCGGCGACCTGCGCTCGAAGACCTCGGGCCGCGCCGTCTACTCGATGGAGTTCCACAGCTACGCTGAGGTTCCCCGCGCAGTGGCCGACGAGATCGTCCAGAAGACCAAGGGCGAGTAATCGTCCTTCTGGGAGCCGGGCCCCGGTCCGGCTCCCAGGACACCTACAACTTCACATTCCCTCTCTACTAAACTGAGAACCTAACCCGTAGAGAACCGGTCGCAAACCAGTGCCCGGTCACCTCTACAACGACGTCCTGAGGAGGACCCAGTGGCTAAGGCCAAGTTCGAGCGGACCAAGCCGCACGTCAACATCGGAACGATCGGTCACGTCGACCACGGCAAGACCACGCTCTCCGCAGCGATCTCGAAGGTGCTTGCTGACAAGTACCCGTCCGACACCAACGTGCAGCGTGACTTCGCTTCCATCGACTCGGCGCCGGAAGAGCGCCAGCGTGGTATCACCATCAACATCTCGCACATCGAGTACGAGACCCCGAAGCGCCACTACGCGCACGTTGACGCTCCCGGCCACGCCGACTACGTCAAGAACATGATCACCGGTGCGGCTCAGATGGACGGCGCGATCCTCGTGGTCGCCGCCACCGACGGCCCCATGGCTCAGACGCGTGAGCACGTGCTGCTCGCCAAGCAGGTCGGCGTTCCGTACCTGCTGGTCGCGCTGAACAAGTCCGACATGGTCGACGACGAGGAGATCCTGGAGCTCGTCGAGCTCGAGGTCCGCGAGCTGCTCGCCGGCCAGGGCTTCGACGAGGACGCTCCTGTCGTCCGCGTCTCCGCTCTCAAGGCCCTCGAGGGCGACGAGAAGTGGACCCAGGCGATCCTGGACCTGATGCAGGCTGTCGACGACAGCGTTCCGGACCCGGAGCGTGACCGTGACAAGCCGTTCCTGATGCCCGTCGAGGACGTCTTCACGATCACCGGTCGTGGAACCGTCGTCACGGGTCGCGCCGAGCGTGGCACGCTGGCCATCAACTCCGAGGTCGAGATCGTCGGACTCCGTCCGACCGTCAAGACCACGGTCACGGGTATCGAGATGTTCCACAAGCAGCTCGACGAGGCCTGGGCCGGCGAGAACTGTGGTCTGCTGCTCCGCGGCACCAAGCGTGAGGACGTCGAGCGCGGTCAGGTCATCGTCAAGCCGGGTTCGGTCACGCCGCACACCGACTTCGAGGGCACCGCGTACATCCTGTCCAAGGACGAGGGCGGCCGTCACAACCCGTTCTACACGAACTACCGCCCGCAGTTCTACTTCCGCACCACCGACGTCACCGGCGTCATCTCGCTGCCCGAGGGCACCGAGATGGTCATGCCCGGCGACACCACCGACATGACGGTCGAGCTGATCCAGCCGATCGCCATGGAGGAGGGCCTCGGCTTCGCCATCCGTGAGGGTGGACGCACCGTCGGCGCCGGTACGGTCACGAAGATCATCAAGTAAGCATCTGCTTCCTCGCAAAGGGGTCGGACCTTCGGGTCCGGCCCCTTTGTCGTCGATGCCGCCCTGTGGGGCGCGGTGCTGTCGTCGACCCGGGACGCGAGGGTTCCGTTTGCCGGGGTGGACATGCACAATGAGTGTGGTCGGCTCGATCGGTCGGCGGCACACCTTCAGAAGGGGAATCACATGGGCATCGAAGACGCCGTGAACAAGGGCAAGGATCTGTACGAGCAGAACAAGGACAAGATCGCCGAGGCCGTCAAGAGCGAGCAGGCCGAGGACATCAGCGACAAGGTGCTCGACGGCGTCGCGGACTTCGCCAAGAAGATCGCCCCCGGTGCCGCGGACAAGATCGATGAGATCCGCGACGGCGCTGACAAGGCCGTCGGCAACGAGTAAGAAAGACCGCAAGCCCTGAGCGGCGATCCACCACCTGTGGGTCGCCGCTCGTGCGTGCTGGAGGGGCAGCGTCCGTGCCGGAATGTCGTCGGATGTGGCGCATTCACGGTTGTATCCAGTAGGATCGTCTCGACCGCCTGGGGATCTTGCGGTCGGGGGAGCCGAAGGGGTTCGGTTTCCCGAAGCACGCGGAGTTCCGCGTACAAACTGGGGATATGCGATCTTGGGGATCATCGTGCGACGCGCGCACTCATTGCGCCTGAGCGTCACCCCGCCTGCGCGGCGGGTCTTCCGCCGCGCCCTCGGTCGAGGAGTTCGGCGTCCCTTCACGCCGGGCTACTCGCGTTCGGTGTGCCCCCTCGCACTGAACGCCCTCCCCAAGCGGGGCGAGGCATGGGGATGCCTCGCCCCGCTATCTCCCGCACTCTGACCTGTTCACGCACCGTCTGGAGTCGCGTTCGACAGACCGCGACACGCCCGGGTTTGCACAAGTGAAATCAGCCGTGGCAGAATAGACAGGTTCGATATTCCGTCGCCGCTGTGCGTGCGTCGGATCACTGCCAGGGCAGTGCATAGACGGCGCCTCCTCCGGGACGGTGCAGGGTTCTAGGCCGCGGGTAGCAGAACACACCCCGACACCCTTCTTCACGAAGGCTTCCGCCGTGCGCGGCGGAAGGTCGGCATCCGGTCGCCTCACGGCTTCCGGCTGACAGAAGAACAGTGGTGCAGCAGATCGACTCGAGAGGGTCGTTCTCGTGCCGAGGCGCGAACAGCGCCGACGTGCGTCCAATGCCCCAGGGCCACCCGGTCCCGGTCGGTAAGACGCTTAAAGAGAGAGAGCAGACAATGGCGGGACAGAAGATCCGCATTCGCCTGAAGTCGTATGACCACGAGGTCATCGACACGTCCGCACGCAAGATCGTCGACACCGTGACCCGTGCGGGCGCAACCGTCGTCGGCCCCGTGCCCCTTCCGACCGAGAAGAACGTCGTGTGCGTCATCCGGTCGCCGCACAAGTACAAGGACAGCCGCGAGCACTTCGAGATGCGCACCCACAAGCGTCTGATCGACATCGTCGACCCGACGCCCAAGGCCGTCGACTCGCTGATGCGTCTCGACCTGCCGGCCGATGTCAACATCGAGATCAAGCTCTGAGGTTCGACATGGCTGACATCAACTCCAAGGTTTCCAAGGGCATGCTGGGCACGAAGCTCGGCATGACCCAGGTGTGGAACGAGAGCGGCAAGCTCGTTCCCGTCACCGTCATCGAGCTGGCACCCAACGTGGTCACCCAGGTCCGCACGCCCGAGAAGGACGGCTACAACGCCGTGCAGATCGCGTACGGCCAGATCGACCCCCGCAAGGTCAACAAGCCGCTCTCCGCTCACTTCGAGGCAGCCGGCGTCACGCCGCGTCGTCACGTCACCGAGATCCGCACCGCGGACGCCGGCGACTACAACCTGGGCCAGGAGCTCACGGTCGACGGCACCTTCGAAGCGGGCCAGCTCGTCGACGTCGTCGGCACGAGCAAGGGCAAGGGCTTCGCCGGTGTCATGAAGCGTCACAACTTCAAGGGCGTCTCGGCTTCGCACGGTTCGCACCGCAACCACCGCAAGCCCGGCTCGATCGGCGCATCGTCGACCCCGAGCCGCGTCTTCAAGGGCATGCGCATGGCCGGCCGTATGGGTGGCGAGCGCGTGACCGTCCTCAACCTCACGGTGCACTCCATCGACATCGAGAAGGGACTCATGCTCGTCAAGGGCGCAGTCCCCGGTGCTCGTGGCCGCATCGTCTATGTCCGCAACGCAGTGAAGGGTGCCTGATCATGGCTGACTCCACTCTCGCGCTCGACGTCCTCAAGGCAGACGGCAAGAAGGCAGGCTCGATCGAGCTTCCCGCCGCGCTGTTCGACGCCAAGACGAACATCCCGCTCATCCACCAGGTCGTCGTCGCGCAGCTCGCGGCGGCTCGCCAGGGCACGCACTCGACCAAGCGTCGTGGCGAGGTCTCGGGTGCCGGTCGCAAGCCCTTCAAGCAGAAGGGCACGGGTAACGCCCGTCAGGGTTCCATCCGCGCGCCGCACATGACCGGTGGTGGCATCGTGCACGGCCCCAAGCCGCGCGACTACTCGCAGCGCACCCCCAAGAAGATGATCGCCGCCGCCCTGCTGGGCGCGCTCAGCGACCGCTTCCGCGGTGACCGCATCCACGCCATCGAGTCCTTCGGGATCGACGGAACGCCTTCGACCAAGACCGCGGTGAACTTCCTCACCAACGTCGTCTCGTCGAAGAACGTGCTCGTCGTGATCGAGCGCAACGACGACGTGACGCTGAAGAGCATCCGCAACCTGTCGAACCTGCACGTGCTGACGTTCGACCAGCTCAACGCATACGACGTGCTCGTCTCCGACGACATCGTCTTCACCCAGGCCGCGCTCGAGGGCTTCATCGCCTCCAAGTCCGGCGCCAACCAGGAGGTCTCCGCATGAGCGAGCAGGCATCTGTTCTCCAGACGGCCCTGAACAAGGACCCGCGCGACATCATCCTGAAGCCGGTCGTGTCCGAGAAGAGCTACGGTCTCATCGATGAAGGCAAGTACACCTTCCTCGTCGACCCGCGCGCTTCGAAGACCGAGATCAAGCTCGCCATCGAGAAGATCTTCGGCGTCAAGGTCGCAGGGGTCAACACCCTCAACCGCGTCGGCAAGGCACGCCGCACCCGCTTCGGCACCGGCAAGCGCAAGGACACCAAGCGCGCCATCGTCACCCTGAAGTCGGGCACCATCGACATCTTCACGGCAATCGGCTGATCCGGGGGATAAGGACAATAATGGCTATTCGCAAGTACAAGCCCACGACCCCGGGCCGTCGCGGCTCGTCGGTGGCTGACTTCGCCGAGATCACTCGATCGACGCCGGAGAAGTCGCTGCTGCGCCCGCTCTCGAAGACCGGTGGTCGCAACAACCAGGGCCGCATCACGACCCGTCACATCGGTGGTGGCCACAAGCGCCAGTACCGTGTCATCGACTTCCGTCGTAACGACAAGGACGGCGTCAACGCCAAGGTCGCTCACATCGAGTACGACCCCAACCGCACCGCGCGCATCGCGCTGCTGCACTACTTCGACGGTGAGAAGCGCTACATCCTCGCTCCGGCGAAGCTGAAGCAGGGCGACATCGTCGAGTCGGGTGCCGGGGCTGACATCAAGCCCGGCAACAACCTCCCGCTGAAGAACATCCCCACGGGTACCGTCATCCACGCGATCGAGCTCCGCCCCGGCGGCGGCGCGAAGATGGCACGTTCGGCCGGTGCATCCGTCCGTCTCGTCGCCAAGGACGGCCCCTACGCCCAGCTGCGTCTGCCCTCGGGCGAGATCCGCAACGTCGATGCGCGCTGCCGCGCGACCATCGGCGAGGTCGGCAACGCCGAGCAGTCGAACATCAACTGGGGTAAGGCCGGCCGCATGCGCTGGAAGGGCGTCCGCCCGACCGTGCGTGGTGTCGCGATGAACCCGGTCGACCACCCGCACGGTGGTGGTGAGGGTAAGACCTCCGGTGGTCGTCACCCCGTCTCCCCGTGGGGCCAGGCTGAGGGTCGTACCCGTCACGCCAACAAGGAAAGCGACAAGTACATCGTGCGTCGTCGTAACGCCGGCAAGAAGCGTAAGTAGGAGTAAGAGAAGATGCCTCGCAGTCTTAAGAAGGGCCCCTTCGTCGACGATCACCTGCTTCGCAAGGTGGTCGTGCAGAACGAAGCCGGCACCAAGAACGTCATCAAGACCTGGTCCCGTAGGTCCATGATCATCCCGGCCATGCTGGGTCACACGATCGCGGTCCACGACGGACGCAAGCACATCCCTGTGTTCGTGTCCGAGACCATGGTCGGTCACAAGTTGGGCGAGTTCGCGCCCACCCGCACCTTCCGCGGCCACGAGAAGGACGACAAGAAGGGGCGGCGCCGCTAATGGTCGAATCGATCGCACGCGTGCGACACATCCGCGTGACCCCTCAGAAGGCTCGTCGTGTCGTCGCGCTCATCAAGGGCAAGCAGGCACAGGAAGCTCTCGCGATCCTCAAGTTCGCACAGCAGAGCGCCAGCGAACCGATCTACAAGCTTGTCGCGTCGGCCATGGCCAACGCGCAGGTGAAGGCGGATCGCGACGGCGAGTTCCTCGACGAGCAGGACCTGTACGTGGCCAACGCGTACGTCGACGAGGGCACCACGCTCAAGCGTTTCCAGCCCCGTGCTCAGGGTCGCGCTTTCCAGATCAAGAAGCGCACGAGCCACATCACGGTCGTGCTCTCGACGCCTGAGGCAGCTCCGGCCGCCACGGGCGACAGCAACAAGAAGGCGAGCAAGTAATGGGACAGAAGGTAAACCCGTACGGCTTCCGTCTCGGCATCACGACGGACCACGTCTCGCGTTGGTTCTCTGACTCGACGAAGCCGGGTCAGCGCTACGCCGACTACGTCGCCGAAGACATCAAGATCCGTAACCTGCTCAAGACGCAGCTCGACCGCGCCGGTGTCTCGAACATCGAGATCGAGCGCACCCGTGACCGCGTCCGCGTCGACATCCACACCGCCCGTCCGGGCATCGTGATCGGTCGTCGTGGGGCCGAGGCCGAGCGCATTCGCGGCGACCTCGAGAAGCTCTCGGGCAAGCAGATCCAGCTGAACATCCTCGAGGTCAAGAACCCCGAGGCCGACGCTCAGCTGGTCGCACAGGGCATCGCCGAGCAGCTCTCTGCTCGTGTGGCGTTCCGTCGTGCGATGCGCAAGGGTCTGCAGGGCGCGCAGCGCGCCGGCGCCAAGGGCATCCGCATCCAGGTCTCCGGCCGCCTCGGCGGCGCCGAGATGAGCCGTTCGGAGTTCTACCGCGAGGGTCGTGTGCCGCTGCACACGCTGCGCGCGAACATCGACTACGGCTTCTACGAGGCGAAGACCACCTTCGGCCGCATCGGCGTGAAGGTCTGGATCTACAAGGGCGACCTGACCGCGAAGGAGCTCGCTCGCGAGCAGGCCAACGCACCCAAGGCTCGTCGTGACGACCGTGGTGGCGACCGCCGCCGTGCCCCGCGCAACGAGGCACCTGTCGCAGAAGGAGCGTCGGCATAATGCTCATCCCCCGTAAGGTCAAGTTCCGCAAGCAGCACCACCCGGGTCGCTCGGGTCAGGCCACCGGCGGCACGAAGGTCTCCTTCGGCGAGTACGGTATCCAGGCCCTCACGCCCGCTTACGTGACGAACCGTCAGATCGAGTCCGCTCGTATCGCGATGACCCGTCACATCAAGCGTGGTGGAAAGGTGTGGATCAACATCTACCCCGACCGTCCGCTCACGAAGAAGCCTGCCGAAACCCGCATGGGTTCCGGTAAGGGTTCCCCCGAGTGGTGGGTCGCCAACGTCAAGCCGGGCCGTGTCCTCTTCGAGGTCGCGGGTGTCGACGAGGAGCTCGCACGCGAAGCTCTGACCCGTGCAATTCACAAGCTGCCGCTCAAGGCACGCATCATCAAGCGCGAGGAGGGCGACGCGTAATGGCGATCGGCACCAAGGAGCTCGCCCCGGCAGAGCTCGACACATTCGAAGACCAGCGCCTCGTCGAGGAGCTGCGCAAGGCCAAGGAGGAGCTGTTCAACCTCCGTTTCCAGTCGGCCACCGGCCAGCTGGAGAGCCACGGCCGCATCCGCGCCGTCAAGCGCGACATCGCGCGCCTCTACACCGTGATCCGCGAACGCGAGCTGGGCATCCGTGCGACGCCTGCTCCGGTCGAGGCTCCGGCCAAGAAGGCGACCAAGTCGAAGGCGAAGAAGGCGGACTCCGCCGACGACGCCGTGAAGGAAGAGGCTGAGTGATGGCCACCAAGAAGGAAGCGACTGTGGAGACGCAGGCCGCAGGACACGAGTCGTCCGAGCACGACGTCCGCGACTCCGCTGCCCGCGGTTACCGCAAGGCACGTCGCGGCTACGTCGTCAGCGACAAGATGGACAAGACCATCGTGGTCGAGGTCGAGGACCGCGTGAAGCACCCGCTTTACGGCAAGGTCATCCGCCGCACCTCGAAGGTCAAGGCGCACGATGAGGCGAACTCCGCCGGCATCGGCGACCTGGTCCTGATCAACGAGACCCGCCCGCTGAGCGCCACGAAGCGCTGGCGCCTGGTGGAGATTCTGGAGAAGGCCAAGTGATCCAGCAGGAATCCAGACTCAAGGTCGCCGACAACACCGGCGCCAAGGAGCTGCTCACCATCCGCGTTCTCGGTGGCTCGAAGCGCCGTTACGCGGGACTCGGCGACACCATCGTCGCGACCGTCAAGGACGCGATCCCCGGTGGCAACGTCAAGAAGGGCGATGTCGTCAAGGCGGTCATCGTCCGCACCAAGAAGGAGGTCCGTCGTCCGGACGGCTCCTACATCAAGTTCGACGAGAACGCCGCAGTGATCCTGAAGAACGACGGGGAGCCCCGCGGCACCCGTATCTTCGGGCCGGTCGGTCGTGAGCTTCGCGACAAGAAGTTCATGAAGATCGTCTCGCTGGCGCCGGAGGTCATCTAATCATGGCGAAGATCAAGAAGGGTGACCTGGTTCAGGTCATCACCGGTGCCACGCAGGAGCGTGGCGGCGACCGCGGCAAGCAGGGCAAGGTCCTCGACGTCCTTTCCGACAAGAACCGCGTCATCGTCGAAGGCGTGAACTACGTCACCAAGCACACCCGCGTCGGCCAGACGCAGCGTGGCACCAAGACCGGAGGCATCGAGACCGTCGAAGCCTCCATCCACATCTCGAACGTCGCACTCGTCGACCCTTCGACCAAGAAGCCGACCAAGGTCGGCCACCGGGTCGAGGAGCAGACCAAGGACGGCGTCAAGCGCACCGTCCGCGTGCGCTACGCGAAGAAGAGCGGTAAGGACCTCTGATGAGCACCGACACTGCCGCGCCGGCTGGCAAGATCCAGCCGCGCCTGAAGCAGAAGTACAACACCGAGATCAAGAAGGCGATGCAGGACGAGTTCGGTTACGCGAACGTCATGCAGATCCCCGGACTGGTCAAGGTCGTCGTGAACACCGGTGTCGGCGAGGCAGCTCGCGACAGCAAGGTGATCGATGGCGCGGTCGACGATCTCACCAAGATCACCGGCCAGAAGCCGATCGTCACGAAGGCTCGCAAGTCCATCGCGCAGTTCAAGCTGCGCGAGGGTCAGGCCATCGGCGCGCACGTCACCCTCCGTGGTGACCGCGCGTGGGAGTTCGTGGATCGCCTCGTCTCGCTCGCACTGCCCCGTATCCGCGACTTCCGCGGTCTCTCGGGCAAGCAGTTCGACGGCAACGGCAACTACACCTTCGGTCTCCAGGAGCAGAGCGTGTTCCACGAGATCGATCAGGACAAGATCGACCGGGTTCGCGGTTTCGACATCACCGTCGTCACCACCGCGAAGACGGATGAAGAGGGCCGGGCACTGCTCCGTCACCTCGGATTCCCTTTCCGCTCGGAAGACGCACAGGCGTAACACCCTCGACGGGCTCAGTGGTCTCGTGTCACTGAGCCCGTCGATGTGCACGTACAATTGAAAATTGCGTGTCATCGCAGGCCGTCTGTCGTGTAACGGCAGCCGGAACCTCATGAACAAAGGAAATCAACAATGACAATGACAGACCCGGTCGCAGATCTGCTGACCCGTCTGCGCAACGCGAACTCGGCGCACCACGATTCCGTGACCCTGCCGTCGAGCAAGCTCAAGACGCACATCGCTCAGATCCTCCAGCAGGAGGGCTACATCGCCGGCTGGGAGACCTCTGACGCCCGCGTCGGACAGAACCTCACGCTGACGCTGAAGTACGGTCCCAACCGTGAGCGCTCCATCGCTGGCATCAAGCGCGTCTCGAAGCCCGGTCTCCGCGTCTACGCGAAGTCGACCGAGCTTCCCACGGTCCTCGGCGGCCTTGGCGTGGCGATCCTGTCCACCTCCTCCGGTCTTCTCACCGACCGTCAGGCAGAGCAGAAGGGCGTGGGCGGAGAAGTTCTCGCCTACGTGTGGTAATTCGAAATGTCGCGTATTGGACGACTTCCCATCGACGTTCCCGCGGGCGTGACCGTTTCGGTCGACGGCCGCGAGGTCGCGGTGAAGGGCCCCAAGGGTGAACTCACCCTCACGGTGGCCAGCCCCATCGAGGTCGCGGTCGAGGAGAACCAGGTTCTGGTCTCCCGTCCCGACGACGAGCGCGAGTCGCGGTCGCTTCACGGCCTGACCCGCACGCTCATCAACAACAACATCATCGGCGTGACCCAGGGCTACACCAAGGGTCTCGAGGTCGTCGGCACCGGTTACCGCGTGCAGCAGAAGGGCAGCTCGGTCGAGTTCGCCCTCGGCTTCTCGCACCCGGTCCTGATCGACCCGCCCGCCGGCATCACGCTCACGGTCGAGGGCACCACCAAGCTCACCGTCAGCGGGATCGACAAGCAGGCTGTCGGCGAGGCAGCTGCCAACATCCGCAAGATCCGCAAGCCCGAGCCGTACAAGGGCAAGGGTGTGCGCTACGCCGGCGAGAACGTGCGTCGCAAGGCCGGAAAGAGTGGTAAGTAACCATGGCTCTCAAGTCAAAGTCTGACGCCCGCGCGCGTCGTCACGCCCGCCTTCGCAAGAAGGTCGTCGGCACCGAGGCGCGTCCGCGTCTCGTCGTCAACCGCTCGGCCCGCCACGTCTTCGTGCAGCTGGTCGACGACAGCAAGGGTCACACCGTGGCGTCGGCTTCGACGCTCGAGACCGACCTGCGCTCGCTCGAGGGTGACAAGACCGCCAAGGCCCGCAAGGTCGGCGAGCTCCTCGCCGAGCGTGCGAAGGCTGCCGGCGTTTCCGAGGCAGTGTTCGACCGTGGCGGCAACCGCTACGCCGGTCGTGTCGCCGCCATCGCCGACGGCGCCCGCGAGGGGGGTCTGGCACTGTGAGTGACAACAAGGAGAACGAAGTGACCGAAGCGGCTGCTGCCACTTCCGAGACGGCTGCCGGCACCACGCAGGCTGAGCCGGCTCGCGATTCGCGTGATGGCCGCCGCGGCGGTCGTGACCGCAACCAGGGTGGCGGCCGTG
Organism: Microbacterium sp. K27; assembly: GCF_004794435.1. Classification (NCBI taxonomy): domain Bacteria; kingdom Bacillati; phylum Actinomycetota; class Actinomycetes; order Micrococcales; family Microbacteriaceae; genus Microbacterium; species Microbacterium sp. K27. Next base: position 32,154 of record NZ_SSDK01000036.1, on the reverse strand, counting down.
ACCGCAACTCTCGTGACCGTGGCGACAACCAGTTCCTGGAGCGCGTCGTCACCATCAACCGCGTCTCGAAGGTCGTGAAGGGTGGTCGTCGCTTCAGCTTCACCGCCCTCGTGGTCGTCGGTGACGGCAACGGTCTGGTCGGCGTCGGCTACGGCAAGGCCCGCGAGGTCCCTCTGGCGATCTCGAAGGGTGTCGAAGAGGCCAAGCGCAACTTCTTCCGCGTTCCGCGCGTCGGCAGCACCATCCCGCACCCCGTGCAGGGTGAGGCGGCCGCTGGTGTGGTCCTGCTCCGTCCGGCCGCTGCCGGTACCGGTGTCATCGCCGGTGGTCCGGTCCGCGCCGTGCTCGAGTGCGCCGGTATCCACGACGTGCTGTCGAAGTCGCTCGGCTCGTCGAACACGATCAACATCGTGCACGCGACGGTCACCGCCCTGAAGCAGCTCGAGGAGCCTCGTGCGGTCGCCGCGCGTCGTGGCCTCGAGTTCGACCAGGTCGCCCCTGCGCGCCTCGTGCGCGCCGAGGCCGAGGCCATCGCCGCACAGAAGGTAGGTGCCTGATGGCCGCGCGACTGAAGGTCACGCAGATCAAGTCCAAGGTGAGCGAGAAGCAGAACCAGCGTGACACGCTGCGCAGCCTCGGTCTGAAGCGGATCGGTGACACCACCGTCCGCCCCGACGACGCGCAGACGCGCGGTTACGTCAAGACCGTCGCCCACCTCGTCAAGGTTGAGGAGATCGACTAATGGCTGAGAAGAACGAGGCCGTCGAGGCTGAGAAGGCCACGAAGAAGGCTGCAGCTCCCAAGGCTGCCGCCGAGAAGAAGCCGGCCGCGAAGAAGGCTCCGGCCAAGACCGCTGCCGCTGACGCCAAGGCTGAGGGCGCTGCCAAGAAGCCGGCCGCCAAGAAGGCTGCGCCGAAGAAGGATGCTCCGGCGTCCCGCCCCGGCGTGCTGAAGGTGCACCACCTGCGTCCCGTCCCCGGATCCAACACCGCCAAGACTCGCGTCGGCCGTGGTGAGGGCTCCAAGGGTAAGACCGCTGGTCGTGGAACCAAGGGCACCAAGGCGCGCAACACCGTTCGCGTCGGCTTCGAGGGTGGGCAGATGCCGCTGCACATGCGCACCCCGAAGCTGCGCGGGTTCAAGAACCCGTTCCGCGTGGAGTACCAGGTCGTGAACCTGGAGAAGCTCGCGGAGCTGTACCCGAAGGGTGGCGATGTCACCATCGGCGACCTGGTCGCCAAGGGTGCCGTTCGCAAGAACGAGAAGGTCAAGGTTCTCGGAAACGGCGACATCGCCGTGAAGCTCACCGTTTCGGTCGACAAGGTCTCGGGTTCTGCCGAGCAGAAGATCGTCGCGGCTGGCGGATCCGTCAAGTAACCGCTTAGCAAGAGGGGTCGGAGATTCTCCGGCCCCTCTTGTGGTTTCACACTCCGAGACCTCGCTCTGGGGCCGCATCCGGCGGGCCTGGTATCGGTGGCGAATTCCGGGAAGCCCGGTTTGCGTTACCCTGGTCTTTCAGCCGTCCTTCGGGAATCGGCAACCTTTTCAGGAGGAACGTCCTTGTTTAGCGCCATCGCGCGGATCTTCCGCACCCCCGACCTGCGTCGGAAGATCGGTTTCACACTCGCCATCGTTGCGATCTACCGGCTCGGCTCCAACGTCCCGGCGCCGTTCGTGAACTTCCCGAACGTCGAAGAGTGTCTTGCCGCCAACGCGGGCACCGATGGGCTGCTCGGACTGGTCAACCTCTTCTCCGGCGGCGCGCTGCTGCAGCTGTCGATCTTCGCGCTCGGCGTCATGCCGTACATCACCGCGACGATCATCACGCAGCTCCTGCGCGTGGTCATCCCGCACTTCGAGGCGCTCCACAAGGAAGGACAGGCCGGCCAGGCCCGTCTGACCCAGTACACGCGTTACCTCACGATCGCCCTCGCGTTGCTCCAGTCGACGACTCTCGTCACGGTGGCCCGCAGCGGCCAGCTCTTCGGCACGACCGATCTCGCGGCCTGCCAGCAGCTGCTGACGAACGACGTGTGGTGGGCGCAGTTGCTCATCATCATGGCGATGACGGCCGGTACCGGCCTGATCATGTGGTTCGCCGAGCTCGTCACCGAGCGCGGCATCGGCAACGGCATGTCGCTGCTCATCTTCACCTCGATCGCCGCCACGTTCCCCGGTGCCATGAGCCTCATCTGGCAGACCAAGGGCTTCGAGGTCTTCCTGCTGGTGCTGCTGGTCGGAATCATCGTGATGGGGCTCGTCGTGTTCGTCGAGCAATCCCAGCGACGCATCCCGGTGCAGTACGCCAAGCGCATGGTGGGTCGACGCACCTACGGCGGCACGAACACCTACATCCCGATCAAGGTGAACATGGCGGGTGTGATCCCCGTGATCTTCGCCTCGTCGCTGCTGTACATCCCGGCACTCATCGCGCAGTTCAACACCCCGCAGGACGGATCGACTCCGGCCGCCTGGGTGACCTGGATCACGACGAACTTCACGTCGGGCAACAGCCCGGTGTACATGGCCGCGTACTTCCTGCTGATCATCGGGTTCACGTACTTCTACGTGGCGATCACGTTCAACCCGGTCGAGGTCGCGGACAACATGAAGAAGTACGGCGGTTTCATCCCCGGCATCCGCGCGGGCCGCCCGACGGCCGAGTACCTCGACTACGTGCTCACCCGCATCACGCTCCCCGGCTCCCTGTACCTCGGTCTGATCGCGCTCATCCCGCTCATCGCTCTGGCCACCGTCGGCGCCAACCAGAACTTCCCGTTCGGCGGCGCCTCGATCCTCATCATCGTCGGTGTGGGTCTCGAGACGGTCAAGCAGATCGACGCGCAGCTGCAGCAGCGACACTATGAAGGGCTCCTCCGATGACAGCATCCGCACGTCTTCTCATCGTCGGCCCGCAGGGCTCCGGCAAGGGCACGCAGGGCGTGCGCATCGCCGAGTCCTACGGCATCCCGGTCGTCTCGACCGGCGACATCTTCCGGGCGAACATCAAGGAGGGGACGCCCCTCGGGCAGCAGGTCACGGCGATCCTCGACAAGGGCGACCTCGTTCCGGACGAGCTGACGAGCGAGATCGTGCGCGACCGCCTGTCACAGGACGATGCCGCTCACGGCTTCCTGCTCGACGGCTACCCGCGCAACACCGCGCAGGTCGCCCACCTCGAGTCGTTCCTCGCCGAACGGGGACAGGCGCTCGACGCCGTCATCCTCCTCGACGTGCCGCGCGAGGAGAGTCTGGAGCGTCTGACACTCCGTGCGACCGAGCAGGGGCGCTCCGACGACACCCCGGACGCCATCGGCCACCGCCTCGACATCTACGAGCGCGAGACCGCTCCGATCCTCGAGGTCTACGGGGCCAAGGGCATCGTCGACCGTATCGACGGCGTCGGCTCCCTCGACGAGATCACCGAGCGTATCGCCGAGGCCCTGGCCGCGCGCGGTCTGCGTCTCGCGGCCTCCGCCTCCTGAGATGTTCCGCCGGTCGATCTACAAGACCCCGGCTCAGCTGCGGGCGATGGTGGAGCCCGGGCTGATCACGGCAGCGGCACTGGACGCCGTCCGCCCCCTGATCAAGGCCGGCGTCACCACCCTCGAACTCGACACCGTGGCGAACCGCACGATCCTCGCCCGCGGCGCCGAGTCGAATTTCCAGCTGGTGCGCGGCTACCACCACACGACCTGCATCTCGGTGAACGAGCAGGTCGTCCACGGGATCCCGGGGGAGCGGGTGCTCCAGCCGGGTGACATCGTGTCGGTCGACTGCGGTGCGCAGTTCCAGGGGTGGAACGGCGACAGCGCGATCACGGTCGTCGTGCCCGACCCGGAGCACCCGGAGCTCGTCGCCCAGCGCGAAGAGCTCTCCCGCGTGACCGAGGGGTCGATGTGGGCGGGAATCGCCGCCATGGCGTCCGTGTCGTCGATCGACGAGATCGGTGCGGCCATCCAGGACTACATCGAGGCGCAGGGACCGTCCGCCGTTACCGGTGAGCCCTACGGCATCCTGCGCGAGTACGTCGGACACGGCATCGGTCGCAAGATGCACGAAGCCCCCAGCGTCTTCAACTACCGCACACCCGACCGCGGTGAAGACGTGAAGCCCGGCCTCGTGCTCGCGATCGAGCCGATGGTCACCGCCGGCGGGGAGGCGACCTTCGTCGAGGAGGACGACTGGACCGTCACCACGGTGGACGGTACGGACGGCTCCCATTGGGAACATAGCGTCGCCCTGCATGATGGGGGTATCTGGGTGCTGACTGCGCCCGATGGTGGAAGAGCCGGACTCGCCCCGTTCGGGGTCGAGCCTCGAGAGATCGGAAAGTAATGGCAGCGGCGAAGAGCAACACCAACTGGTTCGCGATCGGCGTCTCCATCGCCGTGGTCGTGGTGCTGGTGGCGATCGGTGGACTCGTGGTGTTCCTCAACAACCAGGCGACCTCGCCCGGCGCGGCGCCGAAGGCCAACGACACCTTCAACTCCGAGACCGGTGCGGTCTCGTTCGGCGACGGTGAAGACACCATCGCGGTGTTCGTCGACTTCCAGTGCCCGGTCTGCAAGACCTTCGAGGACCAGTTCGGTGCTCAGCTCGAAGCCGCGGCTGCCGACGGCCGCATCACGCTCGAGTACCACCCGATCGCGATCCTCGACCGCTTCTCGCAGGGCACCGAGTACTCCTCACGGTCGGCAGGTGCCGCGTTCTGCGTCGCCGAGTCGAACCCTGACCTGTACCTCGACTTCGCCAAGACGCTCTTCGAGAACCAGCCCGAGGAGAACTCGACCGGTCTGACGAACGACCAGCTGGCCGGCTTCGCGACACAGGTCGGTGCGGATGACGCGGTCTCGTGCATCACCGACGAGACGTACCGCAAGTTCGGTGCGGCGCAGGCGAAGTCCCACGAGATCGCCGGCACGCCGACGGTGGACATCAACGGCACGCGCCTCAACCTGCAGGACCAGGCCGACCTGAAGAAGTTCACCGACCTGATCAGCTGAACCGGCGGCTTCCCGGCCCTGGCCGTCAAGTTGCCGGATGGCTCCGGAGCGTCTAACATAGATCTTTGGTGCTTTGTGCCTTGATTCGGCGTGTCCGGCGGTGCAGCACCACAAACCAATCACCCACCGCAGATCGACCGATCTGCAGAAGCGTCAGCGAGGCTATGGCTAAGAAAGACGGTGTCATCGAGATCGAGGGCGTGATCTCCGAGGCTCTGCCCAACGCGATGTTCCGCGTTGAGCTCAGCAACGGACACAAGGTCCTTGCAACGATCTCCGGCAAGATGCGGCAGAACTACATCCGTATCATCCCCGAGGACCGTGTGGTCGTGGAGCTCAGCCCCTACGACCTGACCCGCGGCCGTATCGTCTACCGCTACCGCTGATCGGTCGAGAAGTAACGGCCTGCCCCTGCCCGGGGCGGTACGAAGACAGCGAACAGGAAACATCATGAAGGTCAACCCCAGCGTCAAGCCCATCTGCGATCACTGCAAGGTGATCCGCCGTCACGGCCGCGTCATGGTGATCTGCAAGAGCAACCCGCGTCACAAGCAGCGCCAGGGCTGAGTCCCTGGCGGGCCCGCCGGTCTGATCGACGGGCCCGCGCTGCGCGGCATCGCTCACGCACATCTCACAACTGAAAACACAACGGCAGGATCAGAACTCGCGGAAGCGGGGGACACCTCGGGGCGGAGGCCCGGGCACCGATCCTGTTCCACACCTCCACAACACCCAGGAGAACCGCATGGCACGTCTTGCCGGCGTTGACATCCCGCGCGACAAGCGCGTGGTGATCGCCCTTACCTACATCTACGGCGTCGGCCGTACCCGCTCGGTCGAGATCCTCAAGGCGACGGACATCGACGAGAGCATCCGCGTGAAGGACCTCAGCGACGACCAGCTGATCGCCCTCCGCGACCACATCGAAGGCAACTACAAGGTGGAGGGTGACCTGCGCCGCGAGGTTGCAGCAGACATCCGCCGCAAGGTCGAGATCGGCTCCTACGAGGGCATCCGCCACCGTCGTGGTCTCCCGGTCCGTGGTCAGCGCACCAAGACCAACGCCCGTACCCGCAAGGGCCCGAAGCGCACCGTCGCAGGCAAGAAGAAGGCCCGCTAAGCGCGGCCCCAGGGACTAGGAGAACACTTTCATGGCTGCACCCAAGGCCGCCGCGCGCAAGCCGCGCCGCAAGGAAAAGAAGAACATCGCGCTGGGCCAGGCCCACATCAAGTCGACGTTCAACAACACGATCGTCTCGATCACCGACCCGTCCGGCGCCGTCATCGCCTGGGCATCGTCGGGTGGCGTGGGCTTCAAGGGCTCCCGCAAGTCGACCCCGTACGCCGCAGGCATGGCCGCCGAGTCGGCTGCCCGCCAGGCTGCGGAGCACGGCGTCAAGAAGGTCGACGTCCTCGTGAAGGGTCCGGGCTCCGGCCGCGAGACCGCGATCCGCTCGCTGCAGGCCGCCGGCCTCGAGGTGGGTTCGATCCAGGACGTCACCCCGCAGGCGCACAACGGCTGCCGTCCGCCGAAGCGTCGCCGCGTCTGATTCGCGTGTCGAGCCGCTCGGTCCCTTCGTGGTCTGAGCGGCTCGACGCCCGCGTGCGGGCATCGACTTCCACAACTCAAAACCTCACCCCACCACATGTCATATAGCGGGCATGTGATCGAAAGGAACACAGAGTGCTTATTGCACAGCGTCCCACACTGACCGAGGAAAAGATCGTCGAGAACCGTAGCCGGTTCATCATCGAGCCTCTGGAGCCCGGCTTCGGTTACACGATCGGCAACGCGCTGCGTCGCAGCCTGCTGTCGTCGATCCCCGGTGCTGCTGTCACCAGCGTTCGCATCGACGGCGTGCTGCACGAGTTCAGCACCATCCCCGGCGTGAAGGAGGATGTCACCGAGATCATCCTCAACATCAAGCAGCTCGTCGTCTCGTCGGAGCGCGATGAGCCCATCACCGCGTACCTGCGCAAGACCGGTGCGGGCGAAGTCACCGCCGCTGACATCTCGGCTCCGGCCGGTGTCGAGGTGCAGAACCCCGAGCTCGTCATCGCGACGCTGAACGACACCGCGAAGTTCGAGCTCGAGCTCACCATCGAGCGTGGCCGTGGCTACGTCTCGGCGACGCAGAACCGCAACGAGTACGCCGAGGCCGGTCAGATCCCGATCGACTCGATCTACTCGCCGGTCCTCAAGGTCAGCTACCGCGTCGACGCGACCCGTGCCGGGGAGCGCACCGACTTCGACAAGCTCGTCCTCGACGTCGAGACCAAGTCGGCCATCAGCCCCCGCGACGCCGTCGCTTCGGCTGCGAAGACGCTCACCGAGCTGTTCGGTCTCGCCCGCGAGCTGAACGTCGAGGCCGAGGGCATCGAGATCGGCCCGGCGCCGGTGGAGGCAGTGAACTCCAGCGAGCTGTCGATGCCGATCGAGGACCTCGACCTGTCGGTCCGCTCGTACAACTGCCTGAAGCGTGAGGGCATCAACACCGTTTCCGAGCTCGTCGCCCTGTCGGAGACGCAGCTCATGAACATCCGCAATTTCGGCCAGAAGTCGGTCGACGAGGTGCGCGACAAGCTCATCTCGCTCGGTCTGTCGCTCAAGGATTCGGTGCCCGGTTTCGACGGCGCCCACTTCTACGGCGGCAGCGAAGACGAGTCCTTCTGATACCCGACCTTTCTGACCAGGAGTTAGACGATTATGCCCAAGCCCACTAAGGGTCCCCGCCTCGGAGGCGGCCCCGCACACGAGCGCCTGATGCTTGCCAACCTCGCGGCGGCGCTCTACACCCACAAGTCGATCAAGACGACCGAGACCAAGGCCAAGCGCCTTCGTCCGCTCGCCGAGCGTCTGATCACCTTCGCCAAGCGTGGCGACCTGCACGCGCGTCGTCGCGTGCTGTCGGTCATCGGTGACAAGGAAGTCGTGCACGTCCTGTTCTCCGAGATCGCGCCGCTCGTCGCTGACCGTGAGGGCGGCTACACCCGCATCACGAAGGTCGGCAACCGCAAGGGCGACAACGCGCCGATGGCCGTGATCGAGCTCGTCCTCGAGCCCGTCACCCCGAAGGCGAAGTCGACCAAGAAGGCTGCTGCTCCGAAGGCCGAGAAGGCCGAGAAGCCGGCTGAGGTCGTCGAGGAGGCTCCCGCTGAGGAGGCTCCCGCCGACGAGACCGTCGAGTCCGGCGCCGAGTCGCAGGCCGAGGGCGAAGCAGCCGAGGCTGCCGCCGAGGACGCTGTCGAGAAGAAGTCCGAGTAAGTACTTCGCTCACGAAGAAGCCCGCCACCCCGAAAGGGATGGCGGGCTTCTTCGTGTACCCGGTGACGTCGTCAGCGGGTACGCAGATCCTTGCGCAGGATCTTCCCCGAGCTCGACTTGGGGATCACATCGATGAACTCCACCTGGCGTACCTTCTCGTGCGGCGCGACATGCGAGGCGACGTGGGCCATGACCGCCTCGGCATCGAGTTCGGCTTCCGGCTGGCGTACGACGAAGGCCTTGGGCACCTCCTGGCCGTCCTCATCGAGTGCGCCGATCACGGCGGCATCCGCGATGGAGGGATGCTCGAGCAGCACGGCTTCCAGCACGGCCGGAGCCACCTGGTAGCCCTTGTACTTGATGAGTTCCTTGAGCCGGTCGACGATACGGTAGATGCCCTCATCGGTGACGGTGGCGACATCACCGGTGTGCAGCCAGCCGTCGGCATCGAGCATCTCTGCCGTGGCGTCCGGGCGGTTGAGGTAGCCGACCATGACCTGCGGTCCCCGCACCCACAGTTCGCCGGGCTCGCTCGCGCCCTCTGCCGGCACTGTGACGTCTTCGCCCGAATCGGGATCGACGAGCCGTGCTTCGGTGTTCGGCACGAGGGGCCCGATGGTCGAGCGGTCGATGTCGGTGCGTGCCTCGGAGATGAGGTTGACCGCGGGGCTGGTCTCGGTCATGCCGTACCCCTGGGTCACGATGCACCCCAAGCGGTTGGCCACCGCCGAGGCCAGGGCGCCGTCGAGAGGAGCGGCGCCGGAGAAGATCACCTTCACGGCGGAGAGGTCGTACTGGTCGACGATCGGATGCTTCGCGAGCGCGACCGCGATCGGGGGAGCGACGAACACCCAGGTGGTGCGGTGCTCGGCGATGATGCGCAGGAACTCGGGGAGGTCGAACTTCGGCATCGTGACGAGCCCGGCCCGTTGACGCAACGCGAAGTTCAGCAGTACCGTCATGCCGTAGATGTGGAAGAAGGGCAGGACGGCGAGCACCCGGTCACTGGCATCGACGCCGAGGACCGGACGGCACTGCGACACGTTGGCCACCAGGTTGCGGTGCGTGAGCATGACACCCTTCGGGCGGCCGGTCGTTCCCGAGGAGTAGGGGAGGACGGCGAGATGGGTCGCCGGGTCGAATGTCACGTCCGGCGCGGGGTGCCCTTCGCCGAGGAGCGCGGGGAGGGACGGGTGGCCCTCGGCGCCGTCGAGAACGATCACGTGGTCGGCGTCGAACCCGAGCTTGTCCGCGGCGGCCTGTGCGCCGGGAAGCAGAGGGGAGACCGTCACGAGCCAGGTCGCTCCGGCGTCGGTGAGCTGGTTCGCGATCTCGTCGGCGGTGTAGAGGGAGTTGATGGTGGTGGCCGTCGCCCCCGCGCGGAGGATGCCGTGGAAAACGGTGGCGAAGGCCGGGATGTTCGGACAGAGGACGCCGACAGTGGTGCCCACCCCGACTCCGCGTGCCGCGAGGGCGCCGGCGAAAAGGTCGATCTGTCCGACGAGCTGCCGGTAGGTGGTGGTCGCCCCGCTCATCCCGTCGACGAGGGCGATGGTGTCGAGTTCGGCTTCGGAGAGATCGCCGAACAGGAACTCGTGGATGGAGACCTCGGGGATCTCCACATCGGGATAGGTACTGCGAACCATGAGATCTCCTTCGATCCGGGCAGGCTGACGACGACGTCGAATGCGATCCAGTGTCGCACACAATGGCACTGCGTCCCAGGGGTGACGGGCCTCAGACGGCGTCGTTCGACCGGTAGCGGGTACTCGGGCGGCCCTTGGTCGAGTAGTCGAGTGTGCGGGTCGCTCGGCCGGAGCCGGCGAGATGCTCGAGGTAGCGGCGGGCGCTGACGCGGGAGATCTCGAGGTCGTCGCCGATCTCGGTCGCCGAAGCGTCGGGGCGCGCAGCGAGAGCTGCGCAGACACGATCGAGCGTCTCGGCGCTCAGTCCCTTGGGGAGCCCGAGTCGCTGTCGGAACGCGATGATCGCATCCGCGGCCTCGACCCGTCGCACCACGTCATGCAACTCGGTGTGATCGCGCAACAGCAGCGTCGCTCCGATGCCTTCGCCGTCTGCCTCGCTTCCGGTGCTGCGGGCGACGAGCACGTGCGCCCCGACGATCACCGGCCGGCCGGCGGACTCGCCCTGCCGGAGCACCGTGGCGAGCTCTGTGCCCAGGACCTCGGCGGCGGGTTCGCCGTCGAGATCGGCGGCATCCCTGTCGAGGAATCGGGCGGCGGCGTCGTTGACGAGCGTGATCCGCCCGGTGCCGTCGACCGTGATGACCCCTTCGCTCAGACCGTGCAGCGTGGTCTCCTGGTTCTTCACGAGAGCGGCGATCTGGTGGGGTTCGAGACGGTAGATGCGCCGCCGGATGATGGAGGTCACCCACGCCGAGCCGAACACCCCGAGAACAGCAGCCGCCAGCATCGCCGAGATCAGCCAGACGAGATTGGCCGAGAACTCCTCGTTCAGCTCCGACTCGAGAATTCCGACGGATGCGGTGCCGATCACGTCTCCCTCATCGTCACGGATGGGCACCTTGACCCGCCACGACGTGCCGAGCGTGCCGGTCTGCGTGCCGACGTAGATCTCGCCGGCGAGAGGGATCGACGGGTCGGTGGAGACCTTCTCGCCGATGCGCTCCGGATTCGGGTGCGAGTAGCGGATGCCGTCTTCGTTGGCGACGACGACGTAGGCGAGATCGGAGGCCTCGCGGATGACCTCGGCGATCGGCTGGATGGCTGCGGAGGGCTCGGCATCGTCGAACGCCGCGTGCACCGTCGGGAGCGCGGCGATCGACTGGGCCACGGCCTGCATCCGGTCCTTGTACGCCTCGCGGAGAGCCTGCTCCTGGAACGCGCCGGCCACGATGCCGGTCGCCAGGGTCACCAGGAACACGATCAGCGCCTGCAGCACGAGCAACTGCACGCGGAGCGTCATCTTCGAGGCCACCTGCTCATTCTGGCCCTTCGGCGAGTGCGGTGCGAGCGGGCGGGAGAGCCGCTCGTGACCAATAGTTCCGAAACTCCGACCAATGGTTTCCGAAGCTGGAGCAGGCGCCGCTCCCGCTCCAGGGTGGAGCCACAGCACCACGAACGCTCAAGGAGGAGCGCACATGAAGAACGCACGCATCGCAACCCTGGCCGGGCTGGCCGCGGTCGCAGCCCTCACCCTCACCTCGTGCGCGGGAGGCAGCGCAGCGACCGACGACGGTGGAGGGGAAGCAGAGACCGCCACCGTCACCGACGTCTCGATCGTGGTCCCGGCGGATCCCGGTGGGGGATGGGATCAGACGGGCCGGGCGCTGTCGCAGGTGCTCACGCAGGACGACCTCGTGGCCTCCGCCCCGGTGACCAACGTGGGCGGTGCCGGTGGCACGGTCGGCCTCGCCCAGCTCGCCAACGAGAAGGACCCGAACACGCTGATGGTGATGGGCCTGGTCATGGTCGGAGCGGTCGAGACCAACGCCTCGGCCGTGCGGATCGAGGACACCACACCGATCGCCCGACTCACCGACGAACCACTCGTCGTGGTGGTGCCGGCCGACTCGAAGTACGACACGCTCGAAGACCTCGTCGACGACGTCGTCGACAACGGCCAGGCGGTCACGATCACCGGCGGCTCGGCGGGCGGCGCCGACCACATCCTCGCCGGTCTCATGCTCGAGGAAGCAGGACTCGACGGGGCCGAGATCGCCGAGAAGCTGAACTACACGCCGAACTCCGGTGGCGGCGAGGCCGTTCCGCTGCTGATCGGCGGCAAGGTCGCCGCGGGCATCTCGGGCGTCGGCGAGTTCGCGCAGCACATCGAGAGCGGCGCGCTCAAGGCTCTGGCTGTCTCGAGCGAGGAGCCGGTGTCGCAGCTCCCGGATGTCCCGACCATCACCGAGGAGGGGTACGACGTGGTCCTGACCAACTGGCGCGGCGTGATCGCCCCCGGTGGCATCTCCGACGGCGAGAAGGACCAGCTGGTGCGCGTGATCACCGAGCTGCACGAATCCGAGGCGTGGACGGAGCAGCTGGAGACCAAGGGGTGGACCGACGCGTTCCTGGTCGGCGCGGAGTTCGATGACTTCCTCACCGGGAACATCGAAGAGGTCACGGCGACGCTGAAGAACATCGGTCTGGTGCAGTGACATGACGGTCCCCGCCTCATCGGGGACCGAGGAGCAGGGGGTGCGGGTCGACCACGATGGTCGACCCGCACGCCGCTCTCCCTCCGTCCCCCTCGGCGAGCTCGTGTTCGCCGGAATCATGGTCGCGCTCGGCGTATTCGCCGTCGTCGGCATCTTCCTGATCCACGTCCCCGTCGGGATGAAGGCCGGTCCGACGGTCTTCCCGATCTTCGTCTCGGTCATCCTGCTCGCCTCGGCCGTCGCCGTTCTCATCGGCGTGCTGCGCGGGGAGCGCGGCGGTGCGGAGGAGGCGGAGGACATCGATGAGAGCCTGCCGACCGACTGGGTCACCCTCGCCAAGCTGGCCGGTCTCGTCGTCGCGCACCTGCTCCTGATCGAGCCGCTGGGGTGGGCGCCGGCGGCCGCTCTGCTGTTCGGCGGGGTCGCGTGGTCGCTCGCCGCCAAGCGGTGGTGGATGGCGTTCCTGATCGGCATCGTGGTCGCGCTCGTGATCCAGGTCGTCTTCGGCGGTCTGCTCGGCCTGTCGCTGCCCTGGGGCCCTGCTCTCGGCTGGCTCGGAAGGATGTTCTGATGGACAGTTGGACCCTGCTCCTGGAGGGCTTCGCGACCGCGCTGCAGCCGCAGTACCTCGCCTTCGCCTTCCTCGGCGTCTTCGTCGGCACCGCGGTCGGGGTGCTCCCGGGCATCGGCCCCGCGATGACGGTGGCGCTGCTGCTTCCCCTCACCTACACGCTCGACCCCGCAGCGGCGTTGATCACGTTCGCGGGCATCTACTACGGCGGCATGTACGGCGGCTCGACGACGAGCATCCTCCTGAACACACCGGGGGAGTCGGCCTCGATAGTCACGGCGATCGAGGGCAACAAGATGGCCAGGATGGGGCGGGGCGCTGCCGCGCTCGCCACCGCCGCCATCGGGTCCTTCATCGCCGGCACCCTGGCGACGCTGGGCCTCACGCTGCTCGCACCGCTGCTCGCGCAGTTCGCCGTGAACCTCGGGCCCGCCGACTACGTGGCCCTCATCGTCATCGCGTTCATCACGGTCGGCGCGCTGATCGGCAGCTCGATCTCGCGCGGCATGCTCTCGCTCGGCGTCGGCCTGTTCCTCGGGCTGGTCGGCACCGATTGGCTCTCCGGCCAGCAGCGCTACACGCTGGGGCTCCCGGCGCTGTCCGACGGCGTCGACATCGTGCTGGTCGCCGTCGGCCTGTTCGCGGTCGGGGAGACGTTCTACATCGCCGCCCGGTTGCGGCACGTCGGGGTCGACGTGATCCCCGTGACCCGCGGGTGGCGCTCGTGGATGACGAGGTCCGACTGGCGGAGGTCCTGGAAGCCGTGGCTGCGCGGCACGGCGATCGGCTTCCCGATCGGCACGATCCCCGCCGGCGGCGCCGACGTCGCCACGTTCCTGTCGTATGCGACCGAGCGCAAGCTGTCGAAGCACCGCGACGAGTTCGGACGCGGTGCGATCGAGGGCGTCGCCGGTCCGGAGTCGGCGAACAACGCCGCGGCCGCCGGAGTGCTGGTGCCCCTGCTCACGCTGGGCCTGCCGACGACGGCGACTGCGGCGATCATCCTCACGGCGTTCCAGTCGTACGGCATCCAACCGGGACCGCTGCTGTTCGAGAGCCAGTCGAACCTGGTGTGGGCGCTCATCGCGAGCCTCTACATCGGCAACGTGATCCTGATCGTGCTCAACCTGCCGCTCGTGGGCATGTGGGTGAAGCTGCTGCAGATCCCGCGGCCGTATCTGTACGCGGGCATCCTCCTGTTCGCGGTGTTCGGGGCATACGCACTGCACAGTTCGCCGTCGGACATCGTGATCCTGCTGATCGTCGGCATCCTCGGCTACTTCATGCGCAGGTACGGCTATCCGGTCGCGCCGCTCGTGGTCGGCATGATCCTGGGGCCGATGGCCGAGGAGCAGCTGCGCAAGGCGCTGCAGCTGAGCCAGGGGGATCTGAGCACGCTCGTCATGCAGCCGTTCGCGGCGATCGCCTACGGGGTGCTCGCCCTGCTGATCGTCGGCGGACTCTGGTTGCGGCGTCGCCAGCGCCGGTACGAGCAGGCGCTGACCGCGTCGATCGCGGTGCCGATCAAGGCGGACTCCGAGGTCTGATCCGCGACGCGGGTTCGAGAGGGGAGGAGGCCGCGAGTAGGCTGATCCGGTGAGTGACGTACAGGCCCCCGCACGAGGGCCTCGCGCCTACGCGGCGTTCATCGGCATCGGCCTTCTCGCCGGCCTCCTCTCCGGACTCTTCGGCGTGGGCGGTGGCACGGTCATCGTTCCGCTTCTCGTGCTCCTGCTGCACTTCGATCAGCGCCTCGCGGCAGGGACATCCCTCGCGGCGATCGTGCCGACGGCGAGCGTCGGCGTCATCTCCTACGCCACGACCGGGTCTGTCGCCTGGATCCCCGCGATCATCCTCGCCGCCGGCGCCGTGGTGGGTGCGCAGATCGGCACACGGCTGCTGCCGCGCATCTCGCAGACCGCCCTGCGCTGGGGTTTCGTCGGCTTCCTGCTGGTCGTGATCGTCAGCCTCTTCCTGGTCATCCCCTCGCGCGATGCCGCGTTCGAACTGTCCTGGCTGACAGGTATCGCCCTCGTCGGCGTGGGCATCGGCACCGGCATCCTCGCCGGGCTCATCGGCGTCGGCGGCGGCGTGATCGTCGTGCCCGTGCTGATGCTGGCGTTCGGCACCAGCGACCTGGTCGCCAAGGGCACGTCGCTGCTCATGATGATCCCGACGGCGATCTCGGGCACCGTGGGAAACCTCCGCAACCGCAACGTCGATCTGCTCGCCGCGCTGCTCATCGGCGTCTCCGCCTGCACGACGACGGCGCTCGGGGCATGGTTGGCGACGATCGTCGATCCGACTCTCGGCAACATGCTGTTCGCGGCATATCTGGTCGTGATCGCGGTGCAGATGGCGATCAAGGCGGTCAGAGGGCGCAAGCGGGCCTGAGCGTGTCCGGATGAAGGGATCTTCATCCACGGCTCATCTGCCCATCATGATCGACGGGCATCATGGGGTCATGCCCACTCCACGACGCCTTCTCGTCACCGGCGCCCTGATCGCGATCCCGGTCGCCTTCGCGGTCGGAAGCGTCGTGCTGGCGCAGATGCCGCCCTCGCCGCGGATCCCTACCGAACCCGTGTCGGTGCAGCTCGCGCCGCCGGTGCCGAGCGAGGCGCCTGCGCCCGTGCCTGCGCCGGCACCTGCGCCGGCCCCTGCCCCGGCACCGGTACCTGCGCCTGCGCCCGCCCCACCCGCTGGCGACGACGACGATGACGGTGGCGGCGATGATGACTGACGCCCCTACCCTGCCCCTGGATCTCGACGAGAGCGCCACGCCGCACGCGCCGACGCGTGCGGCGGCGCAGGGCCTCGCGGCCACCGGTGCGCCGCTGCGCACCTTGCGCCGCCGCACTCTGCCCGCCCGCTGGCGTATCACGCTGTGGATCATCCTCAGCACCGCCATCACGCTCCTCGCCGTCGGCATGGTCGGCCGCAGCATCTTCCTCGCCGGTGTGGAGCAGTCGGCCAACGCCGAGATCGAGCAGGAGGCCTCTGAGTTCTCCCGATTCGCGGAGGATGCCGCGGCCAGTGGTCACACCACGGCCGAGGAGCTGGTCAGCGAGTACGTCGCCCGCCAGTCCGTGCACGAGAACGAGGTCGTGATCGCCACCGTCGAGGGGGCGGTGATCGCGGTCGCGAACGGCCGCGTGCAAGCGACGGATGCCTCCGCGCTCGCTGCAGTGCCGGGCGGCGAGGCGCTCGCGAACCGACTGCTCGATGAGACGTCGGCGTCCGGCGCGATGGATGCGCCCGACGTGGGCCCCCTGCGCTGGGGTCGGTTGGAGTTCACCACCGGTGATCGCGGTGGCGCGGTGCTGATCGTGCAGTACACGCAGGAGGCGCGCTCGCAGGTCGACGCGGGATTCGCCACGATCGCGTGGGTGGCGCTGATCGGGATCCTGCTCAGCTCCGGCGTCGCCTGGCTCGTCGCCGGGCAGATCCTGGCTCCCGTGCGAGAGGTGTACCGGGTCGCCCGCGACATCGGAGAGCACGACCTCTCGGCGCGCGTGCCGGTCGAGGGCACCGACGACATCGCGGCGGTGGCCACGACCTTCAACCAGATGCTCGACCGCCTCGAGGCCGTGCACGCGACGCAGCAGCGCTTCGTCGACGATGCGGGGCACGAGCTGCGCACGCCGATCACCATCGTCCGCGGTCAGTTGGAACTGCTGAGCGAAGACCCGGAGGAGCGTGCGGCGACCCTGCGTCTCGTCAGCGACGAGCTCGACCGCATGAGCCGCATCGTCACCGACCTGCTCGTGCTCGCGAGGGCCGAGCAGCCCGACTTCGTGCGGGTCGCGAACTGCGACACCGCCGCCCTCACCCTCGACATCGAGGCCAAGGCGCAGAACCTCGGAGATCGTCGCTGGCAGCTCATGGAGGTGGCCGAGGGGACGGCGGCGCTCGATCCCCAGCGGGTGACCCAGGCCGTGCTGCAGCTCGCGGCGAACGCGGTGCAGGTGACCGAGACAGGTGACCGCATCCTCATCGGTTCGCGCTTCGACGGCGAGGGGAGCGAGCGGCGGCTGCGGCTGTGGGTGCGCGACTCCGGTCCCGGGGTCGCCGTGGCCGACGCCGAGCGCATCTTCGAGCGCTTCGCCCGCGGCGACAGCTCCGGTGCGCGACGAGGGTCGGGGCTCGGGCTCGCGATCGTGCGGGCGATCACCGATGGACACGGCGGTTCAGCCTGGGTCGACAGTGTGTTCGGAGAAGGTGCCACGTTCGGCATCGACCTTCCGGCACCCACCACCACGCGGTTCGACACCGCGGCAGAGAGGAGCGAGTGAGATGCGCAGCATCCTCATCGCGGAAGACGACCCGCACATCACCTCGTTCGTCCGCCGGGGCCTGCGCGCGGCCGGCTACGAGACCGCCGAGGCGGCCGACGGCCACACCGCGCTGCTGATGGCACGCAGCGGCATGTTCGATCTGGTGCTGCTCGACATCGGGCTCGGCGGCATGGACGGTTTCGACGTGCTCGCCAACCTGCGCGGCGAGGGCGTCGCGACACCGGTCATCATCCTCACCGCCCGTGACTCGGTCATCGACACGGTGCGGGGCTTGGAGAGCGGGGCGAACGACTACGTCACCAAGCCGTTCCAGTTCGCCGAGCTCATCGCCAGGGTGCGGCTGCGGATCGGCGACGGCGAGGGACGCGCGGCCGGCCCCGTGCTCACCCACGGCGATGTGCGGGTGGATGTGCGCGCCCGCACGGTCACGGTCGACGGCGACATGCGCGAGCTCACCTCGCGGGAGTTCGCCCTGCTCGAGGTGTTCCTGCAGAACGCCGGCCAGGTGCTGTCGCGCGACCAGCTGATCGGGCACGTGTGGGGGATGGACTTCGATCCGGCCTCCAACGTGGTCGACGTGTACGTGCGGGCGCTGCGCGGCAAGATCGGTGTCGATCGCATCGAGACGGTGCGCGGGGCGGGATACCGATTCCGATGAGTGATCCCACCCATACCCCGACCGAGAACGCGCGCCGGGTGGCCGAGCCGTCGGCGGTCGAGCGCACGCGATTCTCGACGATGCCGCCGCAGCGCCCGACTCCGTTCCCCGGTCGCAACTCGGCCGGAGGTGGCTTCGCGGTGCGCCGGCTCGGGCGTGGGCGCATCCTCAGCCTCCTCGCCCTCGGACTCGTGCTGATCGCGGGGCTCGCCATGGCGCTGTCGTCGCTGTCTCACGGTGCCGGCCCCAGCCGGGTGACCATGCCGATCGCCGTGACCCTCACCGTGTTCCTGCTCGCGGTGTGGGCGTGGACATCCACCGGCCTCGATGACACGCTCGTCGCCTTCCTCGCCGCGATCGCCCTGATCGTCACCGGCGTGCTGCCGGCGAGCGACTTCTTCGCCTCCCTCGGCGACGAGACGATCTGGCTGCTCATAGGCGCGTTCGTGATCGCCTCCGCAGTGTCGTCCTCCGGCCTCGCTCTGCGCGGTGCCTCGCATCTGCTGCGGTTCGCACGCGGGCCGCGGAGCCTGTTCCATCTGACGACCGTCGCCCTCACGCTCACCGCCTTCGCCGTGCCCGCCACCTCCGGGCGCGCCGCGCTCGCCGTCCCCGTGCACACGGCGGTCGCGGCCGCGCTTCCCGGACGCGAGCGGGTGATCCGCGCCCTCGCCCTGCTGATGCCGACCGTGGTCCTGCTCTCGGCCGTCGGCTCGCTGCTCGGCGCGGGGGCGCACATCGTGACGGATCAGCTGCTGCGGGCCGCGGGCGAGCAGGGCTTCACGTTCCTGAGCTGGCTCTGGCTCGGGCTGCCCCTCGCCGTGGTCTCGTCGCACCTGGCCTGCGAGCTCATCCTCTGGCGCTTCACCCGCCGCGACGACCGCAGCACGCCGCTGCGGATGAGCGCGACGGATATCGGCCGCTCCGCATCGACCGCCGTGACCGGGCCGCTCAGCACCATGGAGCGACGCGCTGGCGTGCTGCTGGGCGGTGTGATCCTCCTCTGGGCCACGGAACCGCTGCACCATCTGTCGCCGGCACTGGTCGCCCTCATCGGAGCCGTCGCCGCCGTGACGCCCGGGATCGGCTGCCTGACCTTCCCCGCTGCGATCAAGCGCGTGCCGTGGTCGCTGCTGCTGTTCCTCGCCGCGACTCTCGCGCTGGCATCCGCGCTCACCAGCACGGGCGCCGCCGCCTGGTTGAGTTCGTCGGCGCTCGCCCCGCTCCGGGGGCTCGGCGCCGCGGGGGCCGTCGCGTTCGTGCTCGTGGTCATCGCGATCTCGATCGCCGCGCACCTGCTGATCCCGTCGCGGTCGGCCCGCTCCGCCGCGATCGTCCCGGTCGTGATCGCGCTCGCTCCCGCACTCGGCGTCTCCCCGATGGCGGCGGCGTTCGCCTCGACCGCCGCGGCCGGGTTCTGCCACACGCTCCCCAGTTCGGCGAAGCCGGTCGCCATGTTCGCCGACCCCGACATCGTGAGCGGGGGCTTCACCCCGCTGGACCTGCGTCGGCTCTCGGTGCTGCTGGCACCGGCGATGTTCGTGCTCGTGGCCGTCTTCGCCCTGTGGGTGTGGCCTCTGATGGGGCTGCCGCTGCTGCTCTGATCCGCGGCCCCGGCCCATCCCACACCCGCTTCACTCCGCGTGCGCCGCCGGTGCACCGGTGCTCGTCGTGCCCGCACACCGGGCGCTCGTCGCCCGTCTCGGGCGCAGAAGGAGGAATCATGTCGATCCACACCCCGCAGCGCATCCTGGTCGCACCCAGTGGCTTCAAGGAGAGCCTGAGCGCCGAGGCCGTGGCCCAGGCCATCGCCGCCGGCGTTCGTCGGGTCATCCCCGGCGTGCAGGTGGACGAGTACCCGGTGCCGGACGGAGGAGAGGGCACGGCCGCCGCGCTCGCCGCGGCGACCGGAGGAGAGCTCATCCCGGCACGGGTGACGGGCCCCGTCGGCGAACCGGTGGACGCGCACTGGGCGCGGCTCGGTGGGCACGCCATCGGGACCGCCGTGGTCGAGATGGCGTCGGCGGCGGGTCTGCGGCTCGTGCCGCGCGATCGCCGGGACCCGGGGGAGACGACGACGCGCGGCGTGGGCGAGCTGATCGCCTCTGCACTGGACGCCGGTGCGGAGCGGATCGTGGTCGGCTGCGGCGACTCCGGCACGAGCGACGGCGGTGCCGGGGCGCTCGAAGCGCTCGGCGTGCGCATCCTCGACCGAGACGGTGTGCCGATCACCGCGGGCGGGCGGCATCTCCGCGATGCGGTGCGCCTCGATCTCGCGGGTCTTCATCCCCGCATCGGCGAGGTCGAGATCGTGCTCGCCTGCAACATCCACAACGTCCTGTGCGGACCGCGCGGCGTGGCCAGGGTGTTCGGTCCGCAGAAGGGAGCGACGTCCGAGCAGGTCGAGGAGCTCGCGGACGCCCTCGACGTCTGGGCCGGTCTGCTCGAGGAGCAGAGTCCGTTCGGAGCGGCGATGGATGTGCGCACCGGCGGCGGCACCGGCGCCTCTGGCGGGCTCGGAGCGGGTCTCGCCGCCGTGCTCGGTGCGCGTCTCGCCCCGCGTTTCGAGGTGCTCCTCGACAGCGGGCTGCTGCCCGAGCCCCTCGATGAGCTGATGGCGGTGGCCGATCTCGTCATCACCGCCGAAGGGGCGATCGACTTCCAGACGCCTCGGGGCAAGGTGCCGGCCGAGATCGCGATGCGCGCCAGAGTCGCCGGCGTGCCGGTGCTCGGCATCGCCGGATCGCTGGGTGTCGGCGCGCCGACCGTGCATGACATCGGCATCGACGCGATCGCCTCGATCATCACCGTGCCGATGCCCCTCGAACAGGCGGTGGAACACGGCGAGGCACTGCTGCGCGACGCCGCGGAGCGCAGCATGAGGATGGTGCTGCTCGGATCGGCGATGTCCGCACGTGCGGCCTGAACTCCCGGGAGCCGACCCGCGGCCTGGTTCGCCGCCACCCCTCGGTAGGATCGAGGGGTGGCAGTGAACCAAGATCTGGTCGGCCGGGAGTTCCCGCCGACGGCCCCGTACCTCGTCGGCCGCGAGAAGGTGCGCGAGTTCGCTCGTGCCGTCTTCGCCGACGCCCCGCAGCACACCGACCTGAAGGCGGCCCGCGCGGCGGGCTTCTCCGACGTCGTGGCGCCGCCGACCTTCGCGATGGTCATCCAGGACCTCACGCTCCAGCAGCTCCTGGGGCAGGAGGATTCCGGCATCGTGCTCGCGCGCACCATCCACGCCGAGCAGCGCTTCACCTACACGCGCCCCATCGTCGCGGGCGACGAGCTCACCGCGCAGCTGCGCGTCACCGGCATCCGGATGATGGGCGGCAACGCGATGATCACCAGCGAGGCCGAGATCACCGACCCCGCGGGTGCTCACGTCGTCACCGCCACCAGCGTGCTGCTGGTCGGTGCCGAGCCGAGCGCGGATGAAGGAGAGGCCGCCTGATGGGCTACACCGTCGGAGACGTGCTCGCCGAGCGCACCGTGCACCTCACCCGCGAATCGCTGGTGCGTTACGCGGGAGCGTCCGGTGACTTCAACCCGATCCACTACCGCGATGATGTCGCCGCGTCCGTCGGGCTTCCCGGCGTGCTCGCGCACGGCATGCTCACGATGGGCATCGCCTCGTCGGTGGTCGTCGCGGCGCTCGACCCGGCCACCCGCATCCTCGACTACGGCGTGCGCTTCACCAAGCCGGTCGTGGTCGACCCCGACGAGGGCGCTGACGTCACCGTCGTCGCCACCGTGGGTGCCGTCGACGACGAGGCCGCGCGCATCGACCTCAAGGTCACGTTCGGCGAGACCACCGTGCTCGTCAAGGCGCAGCTGCGCATCGCTGTCCGATGAGGGCGAGCTGATGCGGGAGATCGAGCCGGTCCGTCTGGCGGAGCTGACCACGCTGCGCACAGGAGCAGCACCGGAGCGGATGTTCGAGGCGACGACGACGGCGGGTCTCGTCGATGCTCTGCGTGAGACGTGGGCGCGCGGCGACGAGTGGTTCATCCTCGGCGGCGGCTCCAACCTCTTCGTGGGCGACGAGCCGTTCGAAGGCACGGTCATCCGCGTGCGCACCGAGGGCATCGACGAGCTGCCGTCCCCGCACGCCGGCCGCATCCGTCTGCGCGCGCAGGCCGGCCACGGGTGGGACGACCTCGTCGCGTATGCCGTCGCCCACGGGTATGCGGGCCTCGAGGCCATGAGCGGGATCCCCGGCACGGTCGGCGCCGCCCCCGTGCAGAACATCGGGGCGTACGGGCAGGAGATCCAGGAGACGCTGGTCGAGGTCGAGCTGATCGACGAGTCGACCGGCGAGATCTCGACGGTTCCCGCTGCCGAGCTCGGGCTGGGTTTCCGCACCTCGGTGCTCAAGCATCACCATGGCAGTGTGCCGCTGCGCCGT
The DNA here is from genome assembly GCF_004794435.1 of Microbacterium sp. K27. Taxonomy (NCBI): domain Bacteria; kingdom Bacillati; phylum Actinomycetota; class Actinomycetes; order Micrococcales; family Microbacteriaceae; genus Microbacterium; species Microbacterium sp. K27. The sequence goes on along the minus strand of NZ_SSDK01000036.1, from coordinate 9,807 downwards.
GCCGTGATCCTCTCCGTGACCGTCGACCTGCTGATCGCGGGCGAGCGTGTGGTGCGCGGTGAGCAGCTGCGTCGGGCACTGGGTCTGACCGATGAGACACCGGTTCCGCTCGGCTGGGTGCGCGAGCGCATTCTCTCGACTCGCGCGTCGAAGGGCATGCTGCTCGACGCGGATGACCCCGACACCCACGGCGTCGGCTCCTTCTTCCAGAACGCGATCGTGACGGCGGCGGTCGCCGGCTCGTTGCCCCCGGAGTGCCCGCGCTGGCCGGTCGCCCCCGATCTGGACGCCGTGACCGTGATCCCGTTGGCGTCTTATGACGGACAGGTGCCGCTGTCGAAGCCCGCGGCGGTCTCCGACGTGAAGGTGAGCGCGGCCTGGCTCATCGAGCAGGCGGGCATCCGCAAGGGGTTCAAGCTTCCGCGCTCCCGCGCATCCGTGTCGACGAAGCATGCGCTCGCGCTGACCAACCGCGGTGGCGCGACCGCGGGCGAGGTCGCCGAGCTCGCCCGGTTCATCCAGAGCAGGGTGCACGCCGAGTTCGGTCTCGTGCTGCAGCCGGAGCCGGTTCTCGTCGGCGTCGAGCTTTAAGGGGTCGAACTCCAAGGCGTCGAACTCCAAGGCGTCGAACCGCAGGACACGTCGGCTGTCGCGGCTACACTCGCGGCATGAGCGGATTGATCCCGTACCTGCTGTTCCCCGGCAACGCCGCGGAGGCGCTGCGTCATTATCGATCGGTGTTCGGCGGTGAGCTCCAGCTGCTCGACTACGCCACCGCAGGGAGGCACGACGGCCCCGGCGATGCGATCGCGCACGGGCAGCTGAGCGGACTGGTCGAGATCGCCGGAGCGGATGCCGGAGCCGATGACGATGCCGTGCAGATGGGCGGCATGTTCCTCTCGTTGCTCGGCACGGCCGACGCCCTCACTCTGACCGGCTGGTACGACGAGCTCGCCGCCGGCGGCCGCGTGATCGACGCACTGCAGAAGCGACCCTGGGGTGACTTCGACGGCACGCTCGTCGACCGTTACGGCGTGCGCTGGCTGATCGGCTTCCGTCCCGAGGACTGAGGTGTCCCGCTGCCGAAGTAGGAACGAGACGACGGCAGGAGGATCAACACGACCGCCGCCGTGGTGACGGCGAGGGCCGCGATGGCGACCCAGAACTCCCAGATCGGGGCTGCTACCGCCGGAACATAGAGCGCGAGCGGGAGCGGGAACAGCAGGGTCGCGTATCGGGCCCACGACTTTCGTCTGATCACGAGCACCGTGATGGTCGCGTAGACGACCACCGGTACGAAGGCGAGCGCACTGAGCCACTGACGCGACTCTCCTCCCCAGTACCAGAGGAAGGGAGCGACCGCGAGGGAGAGGAAGAAGACCAGCACGGTCACCGTGATCAGGATGGGGAATGCCACCCGCAGAGTCACCGGCATCCGCTCATACTCCTGCTCGCCGTTCGTCATGCCTCCAGTATCGCTGACCCTCGCCTGAGGGCAGGAGACGTCGTGACGAAGGCCCCTCCCATCTGCAGACGGGAGGGGCCTTCGTCGGGTTCCGCGGGTCAGGTGAACAGACGCTGCAGGCGCTGCACGCCCTCGAGCAGCTGCTCGTCGCCCAGTGCGTATGACATGCGGATGTAGCCGGAGGGACCGAAGGCCTCGCCGGGGACGACTGCGACCTCGGCCTGGTCGAGGATGAGATCGGCGAGTTCGAGCGAGGTGGTCGGGGTCACGCCGCCCCAGGTGCGGCCCAGCAGGCCCTGCACGTCGGGGTACACGTAGAACGCGCCCAGCGGGTTCGGTACGACGAGGCCGTCGATCTTCGACAGCTCCGAGACGATCAGCTGGCGGCGACGGTCGAAGGCCTGGCGCATCTGCTCGGCCTCGTCCTGCGGGCCGGTGAGCGCGGCGATCGCGGCCTTCTGGGCGACGTTGTTCACGTTGCTGGTGAGGTGCGACTGCAGGTTGCCGGCGATCTTGATGGCATCGGCCGGCCCGACCATCCAGCCCACGCGCCAGCCGGTCATGGCGTAGGTCTTCGCGACGCCGTTGACGAGGATCGTCTGGCTGGCGACCTCGGGCACGGCGTCGACGATCGAGGTGGCCTTGACACCCTCGTAGGTGAGGTTCTGGTAGATCTCGTCGCTGATGATCCAGATGCCGTGCTCGAGCGCCCACTCGCCGATGGCCTTGGTCTCCTCGGCGGTGTAGACGGAGCCGGTGGGGTTCGACGGGGAGACGAACACGAGGGCGGTGGTGCGGGCGGTGCGTGCGGCTTCGAGCTGCGCGACCGTGACCTTGTACTCCTGGTCGGCCCCGGCGAAGACCTCGACGGGGGTGCCGTCGGCGAGGCGGATGGCCTCGGGGTACGTGGTCCAGTACGGGGCGGGCAGCAGCACCTCGTCGCCGGGGTTCACCACGGCCTGGAAGGCCTGGTAGACCGACTGCTTGCCGCCGTTGGTGACGATGACCTGGCTCGGAGACACCTCGAGTCCGGAGTCGCGGAGGGTCTTCGCCGCGATCGCCTCGCGCAGCGCCGGGAGGCCGGGAGCGGGCGTGTACCGGTAGCTCGCCGGGTCGGCCAGAGCCTCGGCCGCCGCATCCACGATGAACTGCGGCGTCGCGAAGTCGGGCTCGCCGGCAGCGTACGAGATGACGTCCTTGCCTTCGGCCTTGAGGGCCTTGGCCTTGGCATCGACCTTGAGGGTCGCGGACTCGGCGATGGCGGACAGCTTGCGGGAGAGGGGAGCGCGTTCGGTCACGATTACGAGCGTACTCGGGTCGGTGCGGCGGATGAGGTGTGGGATGCCGCCAAGATCCGGAGTTCTTTCGGGTTCGGAAGGTCAGTCGGTCGTGAGTCCGTGCGCCTGTGCGACGGCCGGAAGCGTGATGCGTCCGCCCTGCACGTTGAGACCCGCGGCCAGCGCGGCGTCGTCGGCCGCCGCCCGCTCCCAGCCCTTGCCGGCGATCGCCGAGACATAGGGGAGGGTCGCGTTCGTCAGTGCACGGGTCGCGGTCTCGGGAACCGCGCCCGGCATGTTCGCCACGCAGTAGTAGATCGAGTCGTGCACCGCGAATGTGGGATCGTCGTGGGTGGTCGGGCGCGAGCCCTCGAAGCATCCGCCCTGGTCGATCGCGATGTCGACGAGCACGGACCCCGGCTTCATCGCGGCGACCATGTCGTCGGTCACGAGCTTGGGGGCCGCGGCACCGGGGATGAGCACGGATCCGATCACGAGGTCGGCGGTCTTGAGCTCTTCGGCGATGTCGTAGCGGCTTGACGCACGGGTCTCGAGGGCGCCGCCGTAGCGGTGCTCGAGCTCGCGCAGACGCGGTAGGGAGACGTCGATCACGGTGACCTTCGAGCCGAGTCCGAGGGCGTTCGCCGCGGCGTGTTCTCCAGCGACGCCGCCGCCGATCACGACGGTCTTGGCGCGCGGCGTGCCGGCGATGCCGCCGAGCAGCATTCCACGTCCGCCCTGGGAACGCAGCAGCGAGTACGAGCCCATGGTGACCGAGAGGCGTCCGGCGATCTCGCTCATCGGCACGAGCAGCGGCAGGCTGCGGTCGGGCAGCTGCACGGTCTCGTACGCGACGGCGGTGGTCCCCGCCTCGACGAGGGCGGTAGTCAGTGCGCGGTCGGCAGCGAGATGCAGGTAGGTGAAAAGGGTGAGGTCGTCGCGCAGGAAGCCGTACTCCTGGGCGATCGGCTCCTTGACCTTGATGACCATATCGGCCTCGCCCCACGCGTCGGCGGCGGTGGCGACGATCTCGGCGCCGGCGGCCCGGTAGTCGTCGTCGGTGATGCGCGAGCCGAGCCCGGCCCCGGACTGCACGAGCACCCGGTGGCCCTCGTGCACCAGACGGTCGGCGCCGGCGGGAGTGAGGGAGACGCGGTTCTCGTTGTTCTTGACCTCGGTGGGGACGCCGATCTTCATTGATCCTCCAGGTTCGATGCGGTGCGGCACCCAGGATCGCAGAAACATCGACAGAACAACAGAATCGGTGAAGATGATTCGTGTGATGGGGAAATCCTGAATAATGCTTCGTATGGAGACCACCTCAGATGCCCCGGAGCCGAACACCGTTCGGGCCCCCGCCCTGGATGCGATCGACGCCAGGATCGTGCAGCTGCTCACGGCCGACGGGCGCATGACGAATGCCGAGCTCGCCGGGCGTCTGGGTGTCGCGCCCTCGACGGCGCACACCCGGCTGCGGGCGCTCGTGGATCGTGGCGTGATCACGGGCTTCCACGCGAGCGTGGACGAGCGGGCGCTCGGCGCGGGCCTGCAGGCGATCATCGGCGTCACGCTGCGTCCGAGCGGACGCCGGGAGAGCATCGTGGAGTTCGCGGACCGCGTGCGCGTGCTGCCGCCGGTGATCCAGCTCTTCTTCCTCGGTGGCGACGACGACTTCCTGCTGCACATCGCGGTCGCCGACTCGTCCGAGATGCGCGAGTTCGTGCTCGAGCATCTCTCGGCGCAGAGCAGCGTCGCCTCCACACGCACGAGCATCGTGTTCGACTACCACCGCAACTCGGTGGCCGCTTCCTTCCGCTGACGGCTGCCGCGGGTCAGGCGCCGTAGGACGCGGGCAGTGCGCAGTAGTCGGCGAACCGCCGCGTCGGGTGCGCGGGGTCGGTCACGTCGACGATCGCACCCGCGACCGTGTGCGGTGGCTCGTCGCCGGCCAGCTGCCACACCGCGTAGTTCCACATGCCCCTGGTGCGCTCGCCGAGCAGAGCCGCCGGTCCGGAGACGAGCAGGATGTCGCCGCTCTTCGGGCCTTCGCGGAACGCGGTGACCACGGAGCGGAGCTCGGCCTCGGCACCGTCCGGTGAGTGGTCGCGGATGACCGGCTGCCCTGACGCCGTCAGCGCGGCCGCGAGGTCGTCTGCCGCCTGTCGCGAGCGCCCGGCATCCGCCCCGGCCACCGCGAGCAGTCGTCGGCCGCGCGGGTAGAAGTGCAGGAACTCGGAGGCGATGTCCGCCCAGACGTCGGTCATGCCTCCAGGCTACGCCCGGGGAGGGGTATGGGAGCGGGAGCAGAGGGAGCCCCCGGGACCACGGCGGATGCCGCAGTCCCGGGGGCTCCCTCCTGTGCTCAGTCCTCGTCGATCAGGAACCGGCTGTAGGCGCCCAGTGTGAGGAAGGTGGGGAACTCCTCCTGGAGGGCGACCTCGCGGAAGATCTCCGCCGCGTCGTCGTACCGGTCGCCGTGGCTGCGCGTCGCCTGCGCGAGCACCTGGGCGATCAGACCCTCGATGTACTCCGCCGTGATCGGGGTGCCGTCCTGAGTGGTGCGGTCCTGGTGGATCCACTGCCACACCTGCGAGCGGCTGATCTCGGCCGTCGCGGCATCCTCCATCAGGTTGTCGATCGCCACGGCCCCGAGTCCGCGCAGCCAGGCCTCGAGGTAACGGATGGCGACCGACACGTTGTCGCGCACGCCCTGTGCTGTGATGGGCCGGCCGATGTGCAGGTCGAGCAGGTCGCGGGCCTCGACGTGCACGTCGTCACGCTGGCGGTCGACCTGGTTGGGGCGGTCGCCCAGCACGGCATCGAACTCCGCCTGCGCCGTGGGGATCAGGTCGGGGTGCGCCACCCAGGTGCCGTCGAAGCCGTCGCCGGCCTCGCGCTTCTTGTCGGCGGTGACCTTCTCGATCGCGCGTGCCGTCACCTCGGGGTCGCGGCGGTTGGGGATGAACGCGCTCATGCCGCCGATCGCGAAGGCGCCCCGCTTGTGGCAGGTCTGCACGAGCAGATCGGTGTACGCCCGCATGAACGGCACCGTCATCGTGACCTCGCTGCGATCGGGGAGCACGAAGCGCGCCCCGCGGCCGCGGTAGTTCTTGATGATCGAGAAGATGTAGTCCCAGCGGCCGGCGTTCAGGCCCGCGCAGTGGTCGCGCAGCTCGTAGAGGATCTCGTCCATCTCGAACGCCGCCGGCAGGGTCTCGATCAGCACGGTCGCGCGGATCGTGCCGTGCGGGATGCCGATGTACTCCTCGCTGAACGAGAAGACGTCGTCCCACAGCTTCGCCTCCTCGCTGGACTCCAGCTTGGCGATGTAGAAGTACGGTCCGCGACCGCCGTCGATCAGCGCCTGCGCGTTGTGCAGGAAGTAGAGGCCGAAGTCGACCAGGGAGCCGGATGCCGAGGTGCGACGACCGGCGCGGTCGATGAAGGCGATGTGCTTCTCGGGCAGGTGCCACCCGCGAGGGCGCATCACGATCGTCGGCGTGCGCTCCGCCGTGACGCGGTACTCCTTGCCGGGGCCGGATTCAGAGGCAGGCGATGTGAACGACAGCTCGCCGCGGATGGCGTCACGGAGCGACAGCTGCCCCTCGATGACGTTCTTCCAGGTCGGGCTCGTGGCATCCTCCTGGTCGGCGAGCCACACCCGCGCGCCGGAGTTCAGCGCGTTGATCGTCATCTTCGGGTCGGTCGGTCCGGTGATCTCGACGCGGCGATCCTCGAGACCGGGCCCGGCACCGGCGACCCGCCAGTCGCGATCCTCACGGATGTGGGCGGTGTCGTCGCGGAACTTCGGGTCGTGACCGTTGCCGATCTCGAAGCGACGGCGCATGCGGTCGGCGAGGCGGTCGTGGCGACGGGAGGCGAAGCGGTGGTGCAGCTCGGTGAGGAAGGCGACCGCTTCGGGGGTCAGGATCTCCGCGTAGCGGTCGCGGAGGGGGCCGGTGACCTTGATCGCGGGACCCTGCTGGGTCGTCTGGATCGGAGCCGTGGTCGGGGGAGCGGTGGGAGTGGTCATGATCGTGGGTCCTTTGAGTCGTGTCGAGTACTGCGACGAATGCGTCGAGCACCGCGACGAAGAGGGGCCACGCGCCCGGAGGGGGCGTGGGGATCAGTGGAACTGCGCGGCTTCGGTGGAGCCGGCGAGGGCGAGTGTCGCGCTGTCGGGGTTGAGCGCGGTGGAGATGACGTCGAAGTAGCCGGTGCCCGCCTCGCGCTGGTGCTTGGTGGCGGTGTAGCCGTCTGCTTCTGCGGCGAACTCGGCTTCCTGCAGCTCGACGTACGCGCTCATGGCGCGATCGGCGTAGCCGCGGGCGAGGTCGAACATCGAGTAGTTCAGGGCGTGGAAGCCGGCCAGCGTGATGAACTGGAACTTGTAGCCCAGGTCTGCCAGCTCCTGCTGGAACGTCGCGATCTCGGCGTCCGACAGGTGCTTCTTCCAGTTGAAGCTCGGCGAGCAGTTGTACGCCAGGAGCTTGCCGGGGAACTGCTCGTGGATCGCTGCGGCGAACGAGCGGGCGAGCTCGATGTCGGGCTCTCCCGTCTCGACCCACAGCAGGTCGGCATAAGGGGCGAAGGCGAGGCCGCGGCTGATGACCGACTCCAGTCCGGGCCGGATCCGGTAGAACCCCTCGGTGGTGCGCTCGCCGGTGGTGAACTGCTGGTCCCGCTCGTCGACGTCGCTGGTGAGCAGGTCGGCGGCGAGGGCATCGGTGCGGGCGATGATGACGGTTGGCACTCCGGCGACGTCGGCCGCGAGGCGGGCCGCGTTCAGGGTGCGGATGTGCTGCTGGGTGGGCACGAGCACCTTGCCGCCGAGGTGACCGCACTTCTTCTCGCTGGCCAGCTGGTCCTCCCAGTGGATACCGGCGGCACCGGACTGAATGAGCGACTGCGCCAGCTCGTAGGCGTTCAGGGGCCCTCCGAAGCCCGCCTCGGCGTCGGCGACGATCGGCGCGAGCCAGTCCTGCGTGGTCTCGCCCTCAGCGTGCTCGAGTTGGTCCTGGCGGATGAGCGCGTTGTTGATGCGGCGCACGACCGCCGGCACCGAGTTCGCGGGATACAGCGACTGGTCGGGGTAGGTCTGGCCGGCGAGGTTGCCGTCGGCGGCGACCTGCCATCCGGAGAGATAGATGGCCTTGAGTCCCGCCCGCACCTGCTGCACGGCCTGGCCGCCGGTGTAGGCGCCGAGCGCACGGACGTAGTCCTCGGTGTGCAGGAGGTTCCACAGATTGTCGGCACCGCGATGGGCGAGCGTGGCCTCTTCGCGGACCGAACCGCGGATGCGGATGACGTCTTCGGCCGAGTAGGTGCGCTCGACGCCGTCCCAGCGGGGGTCGGTGTCCCAGATCTCCTGGAGCTCGGCGGCCGTCTGAACCTGGTCGCCGGCTCGCAGACCGGCGGGGCGGGGCGTCGGGGTGTGGGCGGTGTTCGTCATGGTGTCTCCTCGGTGGATCCGGCGGCTGTGCCGGTGTGGCGTGGTTCCACTGTGCGTGAAGTTCGGAGGGCTGATCGACCGAATGTGAGGAGAAGATCGATGGAAATTCTGTTTCTGTGACAGAATCGGCCGCATGAGCACCATCGACGCTGCAGAAGAGGCCGACGCTCTCACGATCGGCCGCCGCATCCGCCAGCTCCGCACGGCGAAGGGCATGACCCTCGACGACCTCGCCTCTGCCGTCGATCGAGCGCCGAGCCAGATGTCGATGATCGAGACCGGAAAGCGCGAACCCAAGCTCACGCAGCTGCAGGCGATCGCCCGGGCGCTCGGGGTCACGATCGATGCGCTGCTGGAGGGCGAGCCGCTCGACGAGCGCAGTGCGGTCGAGATCGCGCTGGAGCGGGCGATGAAGGGGCAGACGTTCCAGGCGCTGGGCATCGAGCCTTTCCGCATCGCGAAGAGCCTGCCGACCGACGCTCTGAAAGCACTGCTCGCCCTGCACGGCGAGATCGACCGGCTCAAGGATGAGCGGGCCGCGACACCGGAGGAGGCCCGGCGGGCGAACGTCGAGTTGCGGCACCTGATGCGTCGGCAGGACAACCACTTCGCCGACCTCGAGGCGAAGGCCGCCGAGATCCTCTCCGCGGTCGGTCATCCGGGTGGTCCGCTGACCCAGCGCACGGCGTCCGAGATCGCGGCCTACCTGGGCTTCACCCTGCACTACGCGCCCGACCTGCCGCAGACCACCCGGAGCGTCGCCGACCTCGCGAACGGCCGGCTCTACCTGTCGAGCAGCGTGCCCGCGAAGGGCGATGCCCGCACCGCGGTGCTGCAGGCGCTGTCGAGCCGTATCCTCGGGCACTCCGAGCCGCGCAGTTACGCCGAGTTCCTGCGTCAGCGCGTGGAGACGAACTACCTCACCGGTGCGCTCCTCATCCCCGAGGCGCATGTGGTCCCGGCGCTGAAGGATGCCAAGCAGCGTCGGGCGATCTCGATCGAAGACCTGCGCGACGCCTACTCGGTGTCGTACGAGACGGCCGCGCATCGGTTCACGAACCTCGCGACCCGGCACCTCGACATCCCGGTGCACTTCCTCAAGGTGCATGAGTCGGGCACGATCACCAAGGCGTACGAGAACGACGACGTGAACTTCCCCACCGACCGTCTCGGGGCCATCGAGGGGCAGATGTGCTGCCGCCGGTGGACCTCGCGTGTGGTGTTCGACGAGGACGACCGCTTCAACCCGTATTACCAGTACACCGACACCGGGAACGGCACCTACTGGTGCACCGCCCGGGTGGAGTCGTCGAGCGAGGGGCTGCACTCCGTCAGCGTGGGCGTGCGCTTCGACGACACGAAGTGGTTCGTGGGGCGCGACACCTCGCATCGGGGCGTCTCGAAGCACTCGGTCGAGGTGTGCTGCCGCCGGGCGCCGGCCGACCTGGAGGACCGCTGGCGAGACAACTCCTGGCCGAACGTGAAGACCCCGCGCACGCTGCTGGCGACCCTTCCTACCGGGGCCTTCCCCGGCGTCGACACGACCGACGTGTACGAGTTCCTGGAGGCGCACGCCCCCCGCTGACCCCGCCCCGCCCGTCCCCGCCCCGCCC